>CAKOZB010000015.1 GCA_934131055.1 uncultured Clostridia bacterium
CACCAATTGCTTGCATCTCTGCCTTGTTAGATTCCTTTACCAACCCTGCTATAGCACCTGCTACTGAATTTGGATTTGATTTTGATGAGATTTTTAAAACTTCCATTTTTATCCTCCTAATATTTTATTTTTTTGTATGTTTAAGTACAGTTATATTTATATAATATTTCGGAGTAATTGTCTATATATTTTTGGTATTTTTTTACAGTTTTCATCGTGCTATTTTTGCATTTTTCGTCATTTATTTTCTTACAACTCTTATAATTTTCTCAACTCGACAGCTTTCGTCATTTATCTCGAAAATGCAACCATTTAGCATGCAGTTACCATCTGCCAATTTGTATTTTTCTGGAAGCGTTGTTTCAAATCTCTTTAAAGAAGCCGATACATCCATTCCTATTACAGATTTCTTTGGTCCAGTCATTCCTATATCTGTTATGTATCCTGTTCCTTTTTCTAATATTGTTTCATCTGCAGTTTGAACATGTGTATGTGTTCCGAACATAGCCGTTATTCTGCCATCTAAATAGTATCCCATTGCAATTTTTTCGGCTGTTGCTTCTGCATGAAAATCCAAAATTATAATATCAGCCTTTCCTTTTACAGCATTTAAAACATCATTCATCTTCAAAAATGGATTCTCAGATAATACATTCATATCTGTTCTACCAATTAAATTTACAACACATATTTTTTTGCCTTTACAATCAAAAATTCCATATCCGTGTCCTGGAACATTTGGTGCATAGTTTGCAGGACGCAAAAGTTTAGGGTCATCAGCAAAAGAGAATATATCTTTTTTGCCCCAAGTATGGTTTCCCATTGTAATTACATCAACTTTCATTTCTTTTAACTCATTAAATATTTTAGTTGTAATTCCCATTCCACCAGCCGAATTTTCTGCATTTACTATTACAAAATCAATCTTTTCTTGTTCTCTTATTTTAGGTAAAGTTTCTTTTAATTTCTTTACTCCATTCTCTCCAACTAAATCTCCAATTGCTAAAACTCTCAATGTTATTTTCCTTTCTATTTTAAACTCATTCTCATTTTATCTGCTAACGTTAATTTAATAGGTTGTGGTTCTTCAACTTCAACTCTTTCATTCCTAATTACATTCATTGCATTAAAATGAGAAATTTTATCAAACTCACTTTGACCAACAATAGCTTTTATTTTATGTATAGCTGGCTCAATTTTGGTATATATTGAATTAGGCCTATGCACATCAGATCCTAAAAAATGTACTAAATTATTTTCTAACATTTTTTCAACTATTACCTGTGCTTTCTTCCCATATTGCCCTATTATGCTTCCATAATTAGACTGCATTAACACACCTTGATTTGCTAATTGATATATAATTTCCGGCTCTTCTTGTGTAAATGTATACCTTTCTGGATGTGCAAGAACTGGAACGTAATTTGCAGAAAGAATTGAATACACAAAATCCTCAATATTAATTGGCTTAGCATTCATCGGAAACTCAAATAACACATATCTTGAACCATTTATTGTTGAAGCTTTGGCTTCTTTTATTAAGCTTATTATTTTATCAGTAAAATAAATTTCACTTCCTAAATACAAACTAAGTCCAATCTTTTTTTCCTCTAATCCATATTGAAGACCATTTAGCCAAGCTTTTCTATCAGCTTGGCTTACTTCATAATAATTTTCCATATAATGTGATGTAGATATAACTCCATCAAAACCGGTGCTACTTGCTTCTTCTAACATCATCATTGTATCTTGCATATCACGTGCACCATCGTCAATTGTTGGAATTATATGAGAGTGAAAATCAATCATAATTTCTCATGTCCTTTTCTAATTATGCAAATTCAATTGAAAACACTTAACTTTAAAATTAAATATTATTCAACTTTAATCTCTCTTTGTATCATTTAAATTATTTTTTTCTTGTTGTAAATATTCATTTACTTGTCTTAAAATTTCTTGTGTTTTGTCTGGAGCAACGTCTTCGCTATTCTCAGCAACAATACGCGTCTTTTCTGTTTCTTCCTTTGCCTGTTCTTTTTCATCTACCTTTCTTTCGTTTTCTTTATCCATAAAATCTTTTTTTGTAGATGAATAACCAGCATCGCGTTTTCCCCTTGTTGTTAGTTGAGATCCTCCATAATAATATGCTTTTTCATATCTTTTTGCATCAATCGGAACTTTATTTAAAACAACACCTGCTATTCTTCCACCAACATTCTTTATGCTTTTAATTGTTTTTTGCAAATTTGCTTTTTTAGTAAACTTGTGTGCAGTTACAACAATAGTAGAATCAACAATTCTAGATAAAATTACAGCATCTGTTACAAGTTCACATGGTGGAGCATCTACTATTATTATGTCACATTGTGACGAAAGTTTATCCAATAGTCTTTGCATTTGTGGTGTTATAAGAAGTTCTGATGGATTTGGTGGTACATTTCCTGCAGAAATAACATATAATCCTTCAATTTCAGTCCTCTGCACATACTTTTCCATGTCAGATAATTCTGCATTTTTATCATTTTCTGCTAAGTAATTAGCAAGCCCTGGTCTAGGTGATACCCCAAATATCGAATATTGTCTTGCTTTTCTCATATCTGCATCTATCAAAATAACTTGTTTTCCTGCTTGTGCAAACGTTACTGCTAAATTAGCTGCAACCCAACTCTTGCCTTCACCTGGTAATGTTGATGTTATAAGTATAGATTTTAGCCTTTTATTAACATTCATAAATTGTATATTTGTTCTCAAAGTTCTAAAAGTTTCTGATATAGGAGACTTTGGATTTCTAAAAGTTATTAACTCTTTTCTCATTATTTTCTACCTCCCTTTTTGCTTTCAGAATTATCAAAAGGTATTGAAGCAAGAACAGGTACTCTACAAGTCTTTTCTATATCTTCAGTTGTTTTAACAGTTGTATCAAGCATATTATCTAATAAGACATATATTACAGAAACAACAATACCTATACATGCAAATATAAGTACATCTTTAGTATGATTTATATTTGATGGAGTGTCATTTTTTTCAGCAGTATCAACTACGTGCACGTTATCTATATTATAAATTTCTTTTACTTGTTCTGAGAATACATTTGCAACTTCGTTTGCAATTTTTGCAGCAATTTCTGGATTTCCATTAGTTACAGAAATTTTAATAACCTCTGAATCTGACACAACTTTTACAGTAATACTATTTTTAAGGGCCTGGTCAGATATATCAAGTCCAAGATTATTAATAACCTTTCTAACAACTTTATCACTAGTTGCAATTTCTCTGTAAGTAGAAATAAGTTTTGAGTTTAAATTTACATCTGTTGCTGTTATTGATGTTGGCAATGTTGAATCCTTTCCTGCTGCCAAAACAAGTGTTGTTGATGATGTATATTTTGGTGTAACAAAACCTATTGTGTATGCAATTCCCATTACTATAAATATTAAAACAATTAATATTATTTGTACTTTTCTGTGCCAAAACAAAGAAATCATTTGGCTTAAATCTAGCTCTTCCATATATACTCCTTTTTCCTTTTTTGTTTTTTCTTTTGAATTAATTCTGTCTAAAATATTATATAAAAAATAACGAATAGTTTCAATAGTTTTTCTACTTATTTTGCAATATTTTTACTCTTGTTACTGCAAAGTATAGAAAATAACAATCCTAATACTGTCCCAATTGCAGTTGAAGTATATAAAACCCTATAAAATTCTTTTACAAAAATTTGAACTATTACAGATATATTTTCATTTAAAACAGTTAAACTTTGTATTCCTAAAAAATGTTTTTCAAGTATTATTCCTAATATACTTAATCCTGCAATAGTAAACGCTATTATAGCAATCAATTTTAAAACATTTCTTATATTCTTTATATTTAGTGTAATTAATGCGACTATGTTTACAATTAATAGAATCACAACTATTATAAATATTTTAGGTATTATATTTTTTACTTTCCCAGTAATACTTGAAACTGTCTTAACAATTGAATTCGAATACGAAACTGAATTTGAGTATGAGTTAATTATTGCATTTTCAAAATTTTGTATTTGATTCTCAGTAGTCTTATTTACCAAAACCTTATTATCTTTAATATATTTTCTTATATTATTATCTAATTTTTCTCTTATAGTACTTGTATCAATTTTAAATTCTTCATTATTCAATATTGCATGAACTATAGAATTTGTATCTTCTTTTACTTTATCTAAATCATATATTTCTTCAAAAACACTGCTATCCATACCAGATTGCATTATATAATTTTCAAAACCGTCATTTACAGTATTTTCCAGCTTTTCATAATAATTATTTTGTTCCATTTGCATTTTCCAATAATCCTCATTTAGGACTTTATTTTGTAAAAAAGAAACAGCCACAATTGCTATAATTAATGCAACCATTATAAATGATAGTATGTACGATATTATATTTTTTACCATTAAAATATGTCTCCTTCTATTAATTTTGAATATGTTACAAATCTATGAGTCGCATGCCCTATACTGTTTGAAGGATAACATGTATATAGCATTAGTATTTCTTCATCTTCCTGTAGATATACAGCACTTGTGTCTGATTGGTCAACTATTTTTGTTTCATAAATTTCATATGTAAAATTACCATAATCAGTTTTTATTTTTATTTTATCTCCTACATTAACCGTATACAAATACTTTAAAAATCCACCAGTATCATGTGCCATGCAAATTATAGAGCCACCTTCACCTGGAAAATAAGACACAGATTGTCCTACACCTTTTCTTAATATTGAAAGAGAATCTCCATAATAAAGTCCCAATTTTACATTAATAGAATCAATAGATAAAGTTCCATACTTTTCCCCCCATGCTGGGTAATGAGTCAAATTTTTATTTTCTAAGTCAATCTTAATAGCTTCACTCTCTGTATTATTGTTCTTATCGCTTACTGACACCAAATTAATTAGTGCAATTGCCTGCATAAGCTGGTCGCCAATAGTAAATCTAATGGTAACACATATAATAACAATAAATATAAAAGCAACTATTATATTATTAATAGTTGCTCCTAATATATTCTTTATTTTTTTCATATTATTTTGATGTTACTTTTTTTGCAACTAGTACAGCAACGGCAATTAATGCTATTCCAGAAACTACTATATATGGAACATATGATGTTCCTGTTTGTACTAAGTTTGTACTTTGTCCAACTTTTGCTTCAATTAAAGTTGTTCCGTTTGCATCTATTATTTGAAGTGTGTTGTCAGCAGAAATGTAGTTAATTTTAACATTTGTAGCTGCTTCAATTTTATCTATATTTGCACTTATTTTGTTTATAGCATCTGAAGAAAATTTAGATACATCTACTGTATTTTGGCTTTCAACTGTTTTTACTATTTCAGCAACATTTGTTTTAACAACAGATACTTGCTCATCTGTTAATTCATGTGAGTTTAAGTATTGTTTTAAAACTAGTAATTGGCTTTCATTTGCTTTGTATGTTTTGCCATCTACTGTTACTGATACACCTTCCATATAAGAATATAAATCATCATTTGCTGCAGCATTTACTACTGTTGTTAATGCTACTAATACCATTGCTATTAAAGCAACTATTAACATTGTTTTGTTAAGTTTCATTTTAAATTCCTCCTAAATTATTTTTCTATACTATATCATTAAATAAAATAAATTTCAACATTTTTTGATAATTTTTTTATTTAATTTGTATTGAACGATATCTTATATAACATATAATTCCAATTATTCCTATAATCACTATAGCTACTGGAATAGAAAATTCTCCTGTTTGTGGGATTTTACTTATAGCCGTTGAACTATCAGCCTTTTCTTTATCGACTGGCGTCACAATAATTGTGTTTTCTTTCTTCTCATTGTTAGAATTGTTTTTGTCATCTGTATTGCTTGGTCTTTTATTATCATTTTTATTATTATTATCATTTTTATTATTGTTATCATTTCCATTATTTTTTTCATCATTTTTATTGTCGTTTTTGTTATCATCTGTTTCATCTTTATTATTGTCATTATTTCCAGAATTATTACCACTATTATCTTCTGTATTTTGTTCAATTGAAAATGTAATTGTTTTATTTAACATTATTGTAGACTCGCCATCAGAAAAAGTCAAATTTGTTATAACAACATCCGCTGTATTAGCAGTTACTCCTTCTTTCACTTTCAATACTATTGTTGCAACATTTCCCGCTTTAGCATTTGTAGTAGTTGAAACGAATTTTCCTGTTTGAGCCTCGTATGAAACCGCCTCCCAATTTTCAGCTTGTTTAATTGTTACACTTTCAAAAATATTGCTATCATATTCAATTTTCCCTTCATAACCAAGAGTTCCATCTCCATTGTATGAATCTAAATTCACTTGTATTTCTATTTTTTTTGTATTTTTACTAATTTTTGTACTATTACAAACAATTCCGACAGAACACGACAAACTATCAGCATAGCTTATTATTGCAGAACTCAAAATTAGAATAATACTAAAAAAACAAATTAATAATTTTTTCATTTTCCTTTTCTCCTTTACTTTTGTTGTGTAATTATTTTTACAAATTTCATTATATCCATAATATTTATATATCCATCTTCATTTAAGTCTGAAGCTAAGAATTGCAACCCACTTAAGTTTGAACTTCCAATTACATGTTTCTTTACTTTCATTAAATCCATAATATTAGTTTTTCCATCTCCTGATGGATCTGCCTTTACAATTATTTTATAATTTTTTTGATTTATACTTAATATATCTCCTGTTCCAATCAATGTGTTCTTTTCAACTTGCATACCATTTCTATAGATATTTACTTGACTAGTATTTAAATTTTGTATAAATTTTTCCATTGTTGTATTTGTTAGAACATTATTTATCTTGTCATCTTTTACAGTGTAAACATCACTAATCTTTTCTGGTTCTTCTGGTTCAATTATAGGCTCATAGTGTATATGTAATGTTATATAATTATAATCTGAATCTTTCATTGTAAAAGTCAAATCTTGCTGTTCTAACGCTATTAATTTTACAATCATAAAACTCATGTCATCTGCTATTTCATATGTTATGCCTGGTTCCATTTGAAAGCTCACACCATTCACGTAAATCTTACTATCTTTATTTTGCAAATCTTTGAAAATTGAAGTAAATACTATTTTTACATCTTCTGTTTCTAATTTTTCAGTTATATTTAAATTATAAATTTGATTATATATCGTAATTTTAAGTAAATTTGTAAGTGTATCTATTGGTGATGTATCTATAATATGGTTTGCATCCAAATACAAATATTTAATACTACTATTATTATTAAAAACTGATATATCCTGAATTTCATTTTTATTCAAGTTTAAATTATATAGCTTACTTAAGCCATCAATATTCTCTATATTGTCAATTTTATTATTGCTTGCGCTCAAGATTTCTATGTTTTTTAAATTTTGTATTCCATTTAAGCTTGTTAATTCATTATAATTCAAATTCGCTTTTTTTACTGAATTATTTGTTTTAATGTTTGCTATTGTACTAATCTTATTTCTGCTAATATCTAGACTTTCCAATGACTCAATTTTAGTTATCTCATCACAGTTAATAATCTTATTTCCAGAGATAGACAAATCTACTAATTTTGTTAATCTAGATATTCCTGTTAGATCTTCAATTTGATTATTATCCAAATACAAATATTTTAGTTTAGTTAAATATGTTATATCTCCAATTCCATTTATTTTATTATTACTCAAGTTTAAATTTTGTAGGTTACTCAATTTATTTACAAATGCTGTATTCGATATATTATTGCTACTTGCACTTACCTTTGTTAAACTTGTAAAATTATTAAGTACACTTAAATCTTCAATTTCATTCCAGTCAAGATAAATCCACTCAATATTTTTATTCTCAAAAAGTTCAAGTCCATTTAAACTTTTTATATTTTTTCCTGCTAGATTTAATTGTTTTCCACTAGCAAGTGAATCAGATGTAATTTTTTCAATATCTGACATTAAAATATTATTCTTAGTATTATCATTTTCAACTTTTTTTATTATTTCTAAAATAGCATTTTTTAGATTTTCATCTTCAAAGTAACTTGTTACGTCTTGGTCTGTATTTGCAAAAGAATTAATGCTAAATAAAAAAACAACAAAAGAAAAAGTTAACAATATTATTCTTTTTATTTTTCTTTGCATAAGAAAATCCCTTTCTTATATAATTCTACATTATCTCATGTAAATTATATAAAAAAGGGAGAAAAAGGTCAATAATTGTAACAAAATTGTAATTTAATTGAAATACAGTTAAATTTTTAAAACACTATAATAAAATTTTAACGTGTATATCATTTTGTTTTTCAACAAAAATATAAATATCTTATCTTTAATATTTCCATAGTTATTTTCTTTTATTATTTTATAAAACTCTTTCATATTCACTAATTTATCTATTTCAATTCTTATTATCGATTTATTTTCATTTTTTATACTATTCAAGTAAGTTTTCATAATTCGAAAATAATTTCTTTTCTGATTTTTTTCAATCATCTCTTGGGGTATATTCCAATTTTCTAATAGCTCTACATGGCACTTATTAAGTCTTAAATCTAATTCTAATTGATTAGCATATTTTTTATTTCCAAGTGTTTCTCTATTTCTTTGAACATAATGATTAAACGCTTTATTTAATATTAAAAATTTTCTAGTTTTTTTTAATACTCTACAATTAAATTCTGTATCTTCTATTCTTGATAAATTCAATTCGAATATAAGGTTATTTTTTTCCAAAAACTGTTTCCTATATAATTTATTCCATGCATATCCAATTGTTTTTAACAGATTTTCATTTATCTCTATTTGTTTTATATCATCGTCACATTCAACATTAACTTCTTGAGATAATGTATTTTTATATTCTTTTTTTAATTTTCCATTTGCCTTTTCAAAATCCACGTAAAATCCACAGATAATTACATCTTTACCTTCCGATCTGCTCATCATCTCTTCAATCATTGTACTTTCTATATAATCATCTCCATCTATAAAACATAAAAAATCTCCACTTGCATATTTCATTCCTTCATTTCTTGCTGATGAAAGCCCACCATTTTCTTTATGTATAACTTTAATTCTACTATCCTTTTGGGGATAATTATCTATGATTTTTGAAGAATTATCTGTACTGCCATCATCTATAATTATAACTTCTATTTTCTTATAGCTTTGTTTTATTATTGAATCAATACATCGATTAATATATTTTTCAATATTATAAACTGGAACAATTATGCTAACTAAATTATTCATATTCTTATCCTTTCTTAATTTTATTTATAGCAGGAATAAATAAATTCTTTTTTATATATTCATATTCCTCAGTATTTTTATACACAAAATAATATAATATTATTGCTATTAACATACAAACTATTCCCTTTATTAAAAAAATAAATATATTAATTTTTTGACATTTTTCAAAAACAATAGTACAAATAAATATTATTATAATTGTAATAATAAAATTCTTCCCATTATTTTTGAAATACTCCTTAACATCTTGATGAAAATGCACCTTATATAATATAATTGGCTCATACCATATATTAGTCATTACTCTTGCTAATATAGTTGCTAATACGATTCCAAAAACTCCAAATTTTTTTCCCAACACTATAGAAAATATAATATTTAAACCAGCTGTAATTAAAATTATATATTTAGTATTTTTAAATAAACCAGTAGTTTCTCTATATACCCAAATAGGATTTAATATTCCTTTTATATAAAATAGTAATACAATTGCATAAACAATTTCTTTTTCCAATACATATTCATTACCAAAAGCAATCAATATAAAATCATTAAATAAAATAATTAATTCTATTGCACACATTCCAAACATTATGTTGCAAATCATATTTATTACCTTAAATACTTTAAATTGTCTATCTTTATTCGACTTTGCTACCAAATTTCCTACACTTGCTGTTAAAGCATTAAAAACAATTGTAGTAAATGCCTCTATTGCAGATATTACCATCAAATAATTTGAATAATATCCAACCCACACTGTGCCAACAAGTATAGAAATTAGAATATTGTCTGTATTATTAAGAATAACTCCTCCTATTTTATAATACAGCATTGATTTCATATTTTCAAATATTTTTTTTCTTTCATCTTTCGGTAGTTCCGATTTTTGTTTTATATAAGGATACATCTTTTCAGTAATTATAGCACCAACAATATTGGTAATAAGTGTACTTAATATTTGAACTATCAAATAAAAAATAAAATTTCTAGTTAACAGTAATATTACAATTTGCAATATGCATTGTATAAAATATATAATAAAATTATATATTTTTATTATATATAATTTCTGATCTGCATTCAGTATAACTGTTCTGCTTGCAAAAATATAAGAGGCTACTGTATTGATTAAAAATAATAGATAATACACATTTATATGTTCTATCTCAACTGAAGTATTTACCAAATATTTTATAAATGGAACTAATCCTATGCCTATTATAAAAATTGTTATTGCAACAATATTATATATTTTTTTATAAAAATTCATAAGTTCTGAAATTCTTTTTTGATCATTTTCAGCCAAAGGTTTATACATACTATATATAATAGCACTTCCCATTCCTAGTTCTGCCACAGATAATATTGTTATTACGTTTGAAAACAGTCCATTAATTCCAGAATATTCTGCCCCTAAAATTCTCACAAAAACAATTTTTGTTCCAAAATTCAAAATTAGTGTTAATATTTGACTTACTATTCCCAAAATAATATTTTTAGTTGAATTATATATTCTTGACTCTTTCATTGCTTACTTTCCCTAATTACCTCTTCAATTTTTTTGTATTTAATATCAAAGTTTATAACATTATCTTCAATATTCTCATTTTTCAAAAAATATTCAATATTATTTATTATATCTTCATTCGAAAAATCTTCAGATATTAACTTTATATTTTTGTAATTTTTTAACCAAGTGTAATACGTTGATTCAATCTTCCCATTCGAGTTCGGAAAAACAATACATGGAGTTCCAGTTATTACACAAAATATCATTCCGTGTAACCTGTCAGTTAAAACAACTTTTGACTTTTTGAAAGTATTCCAAATCTCACTTAGATATTTTTCTCTTTCATTTTCTGTAATACTAACTTTTCCTACATGTGTGTCTTTAAAATATAACAATTCTTTATATTTCAATGTCAATAAATCTATAATTTCCTGTTTTCTCGTTTTATTAATTTTATTTTCATTGTCATTTCTAAAGCAAATAGTAATATTCTCTCTTTTAAGTTTTGGTTCTTTTTTATTTAAAGATAAAACAATATCAGGTGCTAAATAAATATTATTTAGCTTAAAGTTTTTCTTCATTACATTAAATGATTTATTTTCTCTTGCAAATAAAACCAATTTCTTATTTCTTTTATAAACTTCTTTTGCTTTCTTTAATTTTTTATTTCCTAACTTATCTTCCGAAAAATCAATAGTTTGTGGGAAACAAACGACTGTATTTTTTTTAAATGTCTTTATAAATGCTTGTCTCATATCTTCTATTTCTTGATACAAGTTGCCAAAATTTCCACCACCAATTATTGTAATAACATCATCTTTGCCTATTACCCTTTTTAAAGATTTCATATTTTTATATGTCTCACTAATTGGAATCTCTATAACTTCATAATCAGGAAATTTTTCTTCCAAAAATTTCCTTTGTGCATACGTTATTGCCACATCCCCGAGATTTCCATAATCTGCCGCTAATGCTAAAACTATCTTTTTATCTTTCTTTTTATAATCTTTATAAATATCATTTCTTGATATATATTGAATAATTTTTTGTTTTATTTTTAAAGGTATAAGTCTTTTAATATTCATTTTTCCTCCATTATAATTTACCATCAAATAACTCTTCAATCTCTTTTATCCTATTTCCCATTTCAAAATTTACTTTTCTTTCAATTGCAAGTTTTCTATACTCTTCTCTCATCGTACTATCCATAATGATTTTCTTTAGCCCTTCATACAAAGCTTCTTCATTATTCTCTACAATTATTCCATATTTTCCTTTTTCTAAAATTTCATCCATTCCAGAACACCTTGTCGTTATAACTGGTTTACCAACAACCAAAGCCTCCGTTACAGCCGTACTATAACCTTCAATAAAAGATGCGCAAATATAAATATCTGCCGCATTTAAGTATTTATATGGATTTTCTTTATATCCTAATAATTTTATGTTTTCTGATAGATTGTTATTTTCTATATAATTCTCTATTTTATTTTTTTCAGGTCCGTTTCCCAGAATCCATAAATCACATTTTATTCCCTCTTCAATTAGTCTTTTAAAAATTCGAAGTAATCTGTCATACCCCTTACTCTTTACCAATCTTGCTATAGTAATAACCACAACATTACTATTATTAATATTTATTTTTTCCTTTGAAAGCTCTTCTATTTTATTAGTATCAATTAAATTTCTTATTATCTTTTCATTTTTTAATTCTATATTATTTATGTGATTATGAAAATTCTCTTGTGTAGTGTTTGCGACAAATACAGTTAGATCATATTTTTCATATGTATTATACAATTCTTTTTTTGTTCTATATGAAGACAAAAAATCTTTATCCTCTTTCATTTCTGTGTGGACCCAATTTATTAATTTAGTATTTTCATTTGAGCATCCACTTACGATTCTTGTAGATGGGCCTTCTAAGTAAGATACAATAATATCATATTCTTCCTTTATCATATATTTATATAATATTTTTCTTGAAAACAATTTAAAAAAATATATATTCCCCCTAAACATTCTTTTAAAAACATATCTGTATTTAATATTACTATTTAAAAATTGTTTATTAACACCATAATCAAATATTGTCTGTACCGTAATATCATATTTTTGAGGATTTAAATTATTTACCAAATTTACTAGCACTTTCTCAGCACCACCACCTCCAAGTGTTGGTATAAAAAATAATATTCTTTTTTTCATTCTTTCCTTCCTTATTTATTAAAAATAGTTTTATATGGCAACAAGTTCGAGTCTACTGGTAACAACATACACATATAAGCAAAAAAGCAAATTACAACTAACGTACAAAATAAACTTCGCTGTCCTTTTTTCAATCCATTTATAAATTTAGGATATAGTAATAAGTTATATATTTCAAAATACATACTAAATCTTGAAATATATGTACTTTTTGTAGCTAAACATAGTACCAAAAAATTTATCATCGCAAAATTTATTAATATATTCATTTTTTTATCATTTTTATAGTTCATATAATACATAAACGACATTATTATCGGTATAAACGCTACCAAAACTCTAAATATATTAACCCCATCATCTTCATTATTTATTGTTGTATAACTCTCATACCTTGTTCCACTGGTAATATTCTCAAATTTATCTAATATGCTATCTAATCTCATTGAAACTACTATCAATAAAATTATAATTATAAATATTTTTCTACCAAAGGGACGTTCTTTAACAATAAAGTACACTGGTATCATTATAAGTGCAGATATATGTATTGTACTGGCTAAAATCACACATATAAAATATTTTATAAAATTATCATTCCATATATATTTTATTGCCCAAAATAAAATAATGCTTGCAATCCATTGTCTCATACCATTAAAAGCAGAAAAATAAACCATCATTGTAATATATAAATACACACTTAATGTAAATGATTTAGAATATTTTTTTAAACAATATATAACCATACCTACATTGAATACACTAATAAAAAATATTACTACTTGTGGTTCCTTACTAATAACTCCTATTATCCATACAAGTATTGAAAAGCCTCTTTCAAATGGAATAAAATCACCATATGAATTACTAATTAATATACTAAATGGGAAACTAAGAATTTTATTAAATGTATAATAGTATGTGCCAAAATCAGTTCCAACATTCCATCGTATCCCTGATACAATAATAAGCGGAATTGCAACTACTATACTATATAATATATTTGTCTTTTTTTCTGCCAGTGCAGATAATGCAACTACTAATATTAAAACAATTAAATAAATACACATATTTTCATTCTATTCCTTGTCTAAATTTTTCTTATATTCTTCAATAATATTGCTGTCAGTTATTACCTGTAATCTATCACTTTCTCCTACATACATCTTCTTGTTATAATATCCTAATATTTCATTTGTTCCTAAATACAATGTATATATTTTTTCACTGTTTCCTTGTTGTTGTGCTATGTCATCATACCATACTCCAATAGCAATCTGTTTATTTTCGTTATTATTCTCAACTGTATTTTCACTAAACAATAAATTCGAACAAAAAATCATAACTTTATTATCTTTTATTGTATTTTTTTCAACTATAGCATTTTCAACATTCATCATATATAAATCTGAATTTAAAAATTCATTATTAGCACATATAATTTTTTGTAATTTTTTTCCTTGCTTTATTCCGTCTTCATTTACTAAAAAAGCCATAGTTGCATTCTTAATACAGTTATTCTCTACTACTAATTTTTCTTTTATATTATCACAAGTCAATTTATTATACAATTCATTATATTGTATATTTACATTTTTACTATTTCCCATAATAATAATACTATTTAAGCAATTATATATTTTATTGTTACATATATATACATTATCAATATCTTGTGTACTATCCCAAGATTCTAAATTTATTCCACTCTGTGGACTTGTTCCTTTAATATTAAAAATTTCACACCCGTCTATTGTAACTTCATTTCCGTCTATTATAGAAATACCTTGCCTTCTACATTCATATATTCTTGTATCAATTATTCTTATTTCTTCTGATTTTAAAGATTTAGCAAAATAATTTGTAATAAATACACCATCCCCAGTACATTTTGAAATTTCCATATTCTTAATTACAATATTTTTTCCGCCTCTTATATCTATTCCAAATCCCCACTCATGCGTACTTTCACCTGAATATATGTGCTCTTCTTTGTCTCCTATAATTGTTCCGTTCCTTATTTCTACATTTTCAACTTCTCTCACAGTAAATATTGCATATCCTACCTTATCATTTTTCTTTTGAATTATTACAGAGCCATTAAGATCAAATACTATATTAGAGCACATTATTATGCCTTTTTTTTCTTCTGTTTCGTTTACACCATATTGGGTAGATTGACCATCTACTAAATATATACCTTTTTTTAATTTTATATACTGTATACTATTTTCTTCTGCATATTTTATTGCACTATTTATCTCTTTAGTCGATTCTCTTTTTCCTAATTCATCTATATTAAAAAAATTGTTATTTATATATCCATCAATAGATATTGGCTCGCCATATATTTTTCTTCGCATATTATCTTCAAATTTTTTTCCTATAGTTGTTTTTTTTATTCCAATAATAAATATTAATACAAAAAAAATTATAACAAACGAAACTTTTAACACATTACAAATAACATCTTTCACAATTTTTTCTCTCCCTTATTACGGTTCAGTTTCTTTTTATGAATTTTAACATATACACAATTAGGTATAATTCCTTTTATTATTGGTATAACAACATATATATAATAGCCGTAGTTCTATATGTAACATTTTATATCCTATGGCTTTTACTCTAGCCTCATTTATTCTATTACTCCATGTTCTTCTTTTGGCTGCCTCAATATTATTTCTCATTTTATACAGTGGTTCTTGTATATTGTATCCTTTATACCCTTTTTCATAAATTTTAAACCATAGATGATAGTCTTCTACTCTTAGCAATTTTTTATCTATTGTATATCCGTTAACCTCCTGAATAATTTTTTTCCTTATCATACATGGTGCATGGCAAAAAGGAGAGCCTTTCACAAAATCATATTTGTCAGGTTTCTCTTTCATATTGCTCATTCCATATTCACCTGTCTCATCAAAATAAATCATATTAGAACTTACCATGGCATACTCCTTATGATTTTCTAGAAAGTTAAATTCTATTTCTAATCTATTCTTTGTTGAAATATCATCACCATCTTGTCTCGCAATATATTCTCCTTTTGCTTCTGTTAAACATCTATTTAGCGTATAATTAAGCCCCTGATTTTTTTGATTCTTTAATAATTTTATGTTGTTAGAATGCTTTTCAGCAAATAACTTAGCAACTTTATAAGTATTATCCGTTGATCCATCATCGCACATAATCAGTTCCCAATCTTTAAAACTCTGGTTTAAGATAGAATTTATTGACTCTTCCAAATATTTTTCACAGTTATACACCCCCATTATTATAGAAACTTTAACCATTTTATCTCCTTTCTTCTACATACTAATTATTTAAAATAAATCTTTTTCATATCATCTCGTACATTTTTTATTGTGTACTTTTCTACAAATTTTTTCGAATTTTTTCCAAAAATTCTCCCTAAATTTTTATCATTTTCTAACTTTTCAATGCAAAGCTGTATATATCTTTTTTTAGATTTTTTTTCTTTAACTAAAAAGCCATTAACATCATTTATTACTAAATCTCTATTCCCCCTGCAATCAGTTGCTACTATAGGTAATCCCATATACATAGCTTCCATTAAATTCACAGGCAATCCTTCTTGTCTTGAAGTTGATACAGCTAAATCTGCAATTTTTAATAACTTCGGAACATCATTCCTATATCCCAAGAATAATATGTTTTTCTCTAGATTT
>CAKOZB010000016.1 GCA_934131055.1 uncultured Clostridia bacterium
GACTTGTTCTGCAACTTTTATTTTATCTGAATCTCCTAAATCTAAATATTTCAAATTATTTACATTTATTTTTATTATGCTCAAGTCTAAATCTGTGTCTGACCATACTACACTTGCTTTATAATTTTTCCCATTTTCTAAAGTTACATAGCACGTACTATTTTTCTCTCCTGACACATGTTGATTTGTAACAATATATCCATCCTTTGAAACTATAAAGCCTGTTCCCAATCCTAGATTACTTGCACCATCTTGTAAGAAAATTGTAGTCCCTTTATTGGCAATTTTAGAGATTCCTACAACAGCATTATTTACGTTTTCTATCAATGTAGAAATATCTTTTTCTTCTGTTTTATTAGATACAGACGTCGGCTCTGCAGTGTAATCACTTGCATAATTTTTTTCTGTTGTGAAGGATATGTACACACAATATGCTAATGTCACAAATGAAATTATTAATATTATTATTGCAATAGCTTCTAAACTTTTAATTATTTTCTGCCCTCTATATTCTCTCAAACTAATTCCTCCAATATCCATTTTTCTTATTATTACCATTGCGTTTCGTTTTATTCAAATCATCTTCATTTGATTTAATTTTGTTGTTTACACAATGTATTATCGCACACTTGTTATATTTGACTGTGTTTCATTCAATTTTGAAAATTACAATTTTTTATTACTAATAATGTCAATTTTTTTCTACGGAATTGTAACTTTTTTATTGCAAAATCATCTCTACAATGGTAAAATGTGACCGTAGGTGATTTAAGTGAATAAAAATAAAATATATAATGAAAAAACTGTTCATAGTTTTAGAGAATTAGTATCTTATTGTGCTACAAACTACGGCAATAGAACAGCTTTTACTATAAAGGATTCTAAAAAGAATTTACACGATATTTCGTTTATAGAATTTGAAAATAATATTAAGGAGCTGGGGTCTGCCCTACTTGATTTAGGATTAGAAAATAAAAAGATTGCATTAATCTCGCAAGATAGATATGAGTGGTGTTGCAGTTATTTTGCAATTTCTACATCTAATAATGTGGTAGTTCCTCTTGACCATCTGCTTCCAGAAGTTGAACTTCAAAGACTTCTGATTGAAAGTAAGGTTGATGCTATTATTTTTGATAAAAAATATACTAAATGGGTTCAAGAAGTTTGTAAACAAGAAGGCTCAGCACTAAAATATCTTATTTGCATGGATAACGTAAATAATGAAGATAACATTCTTTCCTATTCTATGTTAGTAGAAAAAGGCAAGAAATTAATAGAAGATAAAATGTCAAAGTATGAAAATATTAGTATTGACGTAAATGCTATGTCTATTCTAATTTATACTTCTGGTACGACAAGCAATCCTAAGGCAGTAATGCTTTCGCAGAGCAATATTTGCTCTAATTTATCTGCCATGACAACATTGATTAAGTACCACCCTGATGATAGTATTTTAGTATTTTTACCATTACACCATACATTAGCATGCCTTGCAAGTTTCTTATTCTGCTATTTTATTGGTTTTAGACTTTGCTTTGCAGATAGCATCAAAGATATTGGAAAAAATTTAGTAGAATATAAAATTAGTGGTTTAGTATGTGTACCAGCTGTTTTAGAGATTATGTATAAGCAAATTATGAGAGGAATTAAAAAATCTGGAAAATACATTCCTTTCAAGATATTGTCTGCAATTTCTAACTTTCTTTTGTTTTTCCATATAGATTTACGCAGAAAGTTCTTCAAAGACGTTTTAGACAATCTTGGTGGAAATATGAGAACTATAATTTATGGTTCTGCATCATCAAATAAAAAGGTTATACATTTATTTAACACTATTGGCATTGTTATGATACAAGGCTACGGATTAACCGAAACTTCTCCTGTTATCGCATGTGAAAATGACATTTATCATAGCGAGAAGGGCTCTTCTGGTTTTCCTTTATATAATGAAGAAGTTAAAATAGATAACCCTGATGAGACTGGAACAGGTGAAATTTTGGTAAAAGGTCCTAATGTTATGCTTGGATATTATAATAATCCAGAAGCCAACCAGAAAGCCTTTAAAGATGGATGGTTTTGCACTGGGGATTTAGGGAAATTTGGCAAAGATGGTTGTTTGTTTATATCTGGCAGAATAAAAGATTTAATTGTTTTAAGCAATGGGAAAAAAGTTTTCCCAGAAGAGATTGAAGCTCTAATAAACAAATTAGATTACGTTGAGGAAAGCATGGTTTATGAGCACAATGATAAAGTATGTGCAAAAATTGTGTATTCAAAAGATAATCAATTACTAAAAAATCTTTCAGGAGAAGAAATACATGATTTAATCGAACCAGAAATAAAAACATTAAATAAATCTAACTTACCAGTTTATAAATATATTAAGGAATTTACTGTAACTGATGAACCTTTAATAAAGACTACTACACAAAAGATTAAGAGACATGAAGAGATGCGAAATTTAAAGAAATAATATAGGGTGAATTATTATGAATAGAAAATTATACGATTTAACAAATCCACAAATGAACATATGGGCTACAGAGCAGTATTATAATAATACTGCGGTTAATAACATTGGTGGCACTGTGCTTTTAAAGACAAAATTAAATTTTAATATTTTGCAAAAAGCTGTTGCCAATGTTCTGAGAAAAAATGACAATTTTCATATTCATATTACAAAAGAAAATAATGCTGTTAAACAATATTTTGAATTTGAAGAATATGTTCCTGCAATTGTTGAAATAAAAAACTTGCAGGAACTACATAAGGTTGAGTCTGAGCTATGCCAAGAAAGTTTTGATTTACTTTCTAGCAAGCAATTATTTGAGACCAAATTATTTAAACTTCCAAACAACCATGGCGGTGTAATTGTGGTTATGCATCACATTATATCAGATTCATGGACTTTAGGTTTGTACTGTAATGAAATAGTAAACGAATACCAATCACTACTTGATGCTGAAAACATTGAAAGTGATAGCTCTTTATGTGGCCAATTTTCTTACAAAAGCTTTATTAAAGAAGATATTGATTATTTAAATAGTGATTCTTTTGAAAAAGATAAAAAATACTGGAATGATGTTTTCGAGACTATTCCAGAGGTTGCTACTGTGCCTTCAACAGTAAAAAAACTAACTAACAAAATTACATGTTCTGCTGCAAGACAAGCATTTAATATTTCTAAGCAGAACTCTACTAAAATTTTAGACTATTGCAGAAAAAATAGAATTTCTGTATATAATTTTCTTATGGCTATCTATTCAATTTACATAGGTAGAGTTTCAAATCTTGCCGATTTTGTAATCGGAACTCCAATTTTAAATAGATTAAATAAAGCAAATAAACAAACTAATGGAATGTTTGTAAGTACAGTGCCTTTACGCATAAACATAGAACAAAACTCTTCTTTTATAGACTTTTCTAAGAAGATTGGAGCTTCTTGTTTTAGTATGTTAAGACACCAAAGATACCCATACCAATGTATTTTGGAAGATTTGAGAAGAAAGGATTCTAACATTCCAAATTTATATAACATTATTTTATCTTACCAGATTACTAGCACAGTAAATGATAAAATTGATTGTGAATCTCATTGGATTTTCAACGGAAATTGTGCTGATGATATGCAAATTCACATCGTAGACTACAATGGTTCTGGGACTTTGAGTATTTTCTATGATTATAAGACTTCGAAATATATAAAATCTGAAATAAAACAAATGCATGAACGTATTAACCATATTATTGAACAGGTTTTGCAAGATGATAGCATTGATATTGAAAACATAGAAATTGTAACGCCAGAAGAGAAATTGCAAATTTTAAACGAATTCAATAATACTAAAACAGATTATCCACGCAACATATCTGTAATTGAATTATTTGAAAATCAAGTTAAGGAAACTCCAAATAAGGTAGCCGTTGTCTTTGAAGATTCAGAACTTACATATGATGAATTGAATAAAAAAGCGAATCAACTTGCAAATATTTTAATAACAAATAAGGTTAAACAAGACGATGTTGTTGGAATTTTCTTGGATAAATCATTGGAAATGATTGTTTCTATTTTAGCAATATTAAAATGTGGTGCAATTTATCTGCCTATTGATATACACTATCCGGATTCTAGAATTAACTACATAATTGAAAATTCTGGAGCAACTATTGTTTTAACAGATACAGATACAAAAAAATTTAATTTAAACACTATAAATGTATCACTAAATGAAAATTTTTATAAATTAAGTAATACTTCTAATATACTACGCAAGTTTGATGCTGAAGCTCCCGCATATATTATGTATACATCTGGTTCTACTGGAACCCCTAAGGGTGTATTAATTGAAAACAGAAGCATTGTAAGGCTTGTTAAAAATACTAATTTTATAAAATTTAATAAAAATGACAGAATGTTACAAACAGGCTCTATCGTATTTGATGCTTGTACTTTTGAAATATGGGGTGCCCTTTTAAACGGACTTTCTCTATATATTATTAAAAAAGAAGATTTATTAAACGCACACTCTTTAAAGAATTATATAGAAAAAAATAAAATTTCTATAATGTGGCTAACTGCCCCATTATTTAGCACGCTTTGTGAAGAAAATGCAAACATTTTTAATGGTGTAAAATACTTATTAACTGGTGGAGATGTACTTTCTCCAAAACATATTAATAAAGTTAGAAAATATAATCCTAATTTAACAGTAATAAATGGCTATGGTCCAACAGAAAATACTACTTTTTCTTGCTGTTTCAAAATAGAAAAAAATTATGTTGATTCTGTTCCAATCGGAGGACCTATTGCAAATTCAACATGTTATGTTGTTTCTAAATCTGGAAGTCTGCAACCTGTTGGTGTTCCTGGAGAATTGTGGGTTGGTGGTGACGGAGTCGCAAAATGCTACATAAACAACGAAGAAATGACTAAGCAAAAATTTATTAAAAATTATATGGATAACGACAAAGTATATAAGACTGGTGATCTTGTAAAATGGCTTACTGACGGTACAATTCAATTTATAGGAAGAATAGATAACCAGGTTAAAATAAGAGGTTTTAGAGTTGAATTAAGCGAAGTAAATAATAAAATTCTAGAATTTTCTAACGTAAAGTCTAGCTACACAACTATTTACACAAATAATAACGAAAAATTTATTTGCAGTTACATTATTCTTAAAAATGGCATTTCTACAAATGAATTAAGGAGATATTTAAAGGAAGTATTACCTATTTACATGGTTCCAACATATATTGTGCCAATGGTTAGCTTCCCACTAAATGTGAATGGAAAAATAGACAAAAACTTGCTTCCAACACCAACAATAACTACAAACGAAAATATTATAAGCCCTAGAAACAAAACAGATAAAACTTTGGTTTCTATTTTAAAGAAATACTTGAAATTAGAAACAGTAAATTTATCGAACTCTTTTGTAGAGCTAGGAGGAGATTCTCTTTCAGCCATAAACATTATTGCGGAAATTGAAAATAAATTACATGTTCAGCTACATATAAAAGACCTTTTGAACATGGCTAGCATAATGGATATTTCTGACTATATTGCTAATACTAGAACTCAAAATACAGCTTTTGTTTTAGAGAAAGCTACTAAAATGGATTTATATCCACTTTCTTCTGCTCAAAGAAGAATTTACTACGCATGTAAAATGGTTGGAGACGATACTCTAGTTTATAATACACCTTGTGCTCTTCTAATAAATTCTATATTAGATAGCAAAAAAGTTGAAGAAGCATTTAAGCAAATTATTGAAAAGCAGAGTAGCTTTAGGACTATATTCGTGTTAGATGCAGACGAAGTAAAACAAAAAATACTCGATAAAGTAGATTTTGCAATCTCTGTTTTTAATAATAAATCTGACGAAAAAAATGCTATTATAAAGAATTTTTCTAAGCCTTTCGATTTAGAAAAAGCACCTTTATTAAGAGTAGAATTACATTATTTAGATAACAACCAAACACTATTGCTTATCGATTCACACCATATAGTTATAGATGGCGTTTCGATGAATGTATTAATAAATGAATTTTTTGAATTATATAAAGGAAATGCATGTGAGGAAACTCCATTTGAATATGTTGACTATTCAGTATGGGAAAAGGATTTTGTTAAAACAGATGCTTACAAAAAGAGTGAAGACTATTGGATAACAAGGTTTAAAGACTACGGTTTCGAAGCATTAAACCTTCCATATGACTACACAATTCCTGCAAACAAGACATATGTTGGAGAAAAAATATTTTCTAATATACCTACTACGACTTTTGAAAGAGTTGAGGCATTTGCTAGAAAATACAAGGTTTCCAGCTACACAGTATTTCTTTCTGCATTATATATTTGCTTATATAAATATACGAAACAGTCTGATATTGTTGTCGGTAGTCCTGTTGCAAACAGAGGAATTATTGGAACACGTAACATAATAGGAATGTTTGTAAACAATGTAGCTTTTAGAGCAAAAATTTTGCCAAACCAGAGTATTAGCACTTTTTTAAAATATGTAAATGACTGTATATTGCAAGATTTAGAAAACCAAGCATATCCATATGATGCTCTTTTAAAATCTCTGCATGTGCCAACAGACAACTCTAGGAATCCATTATTTGATATAATGTTTTCTTACCAAAATCAATCAAATGAAATCAATGTAGATGATAATGTTTCATATTTACCTGTAGAAACTAATACTTCTAAATTCAATATAACATTGGAAGTTGTTCCAAAATATGGTCAAATAAATGTAGAATACAGAACTGATTTATTTAAAAAAGAGACTATTAACAGTTTTGTTGAACACTATATGTTCGTTTTAGGACAAGTTCTAGAAGACTTGAGCCCTTCTGTAAGTGGCATAAACATTATAACACCTTCGGAGCAAAGGGTTTTAGACAAATTCAACGCAACCTCTGGTGAAATAGACAGAGCCCCATTATGTAAATTATTCGAGAAGCAAGTTGAAAAAACACCTGATAATATTGCTGTAATTTGTGATGATAAGACTCTTACCTATGCCGAATTAAATACTAAGGCTAACAGTCTAGCTCATTATTTAATCACTCGTGGTATAAAAAGTAACGATATTGTTGCAATTATGACAAATAGGTCTTTAGAGACTATTGTTTGTATGATTGCTATACTTAAGGCTGGTGGTGCATTTTTAAATATTGACCCTACCTACCCTGTTGACAGAACAAAATATTACATTGAAGACAGCAAGATTGAATATGTGCTTACTCAAAAATCTTTACGTGAAAAGGTTGAGGAAATAAAAAATAAAATAGAAATTGACCTTGATAATACCGAAATTTATGGAAAGAACTTTGAAAATCCAAATGTAGAGATACATGAACAAGACTTATCTTACATTATATATACATCTGGCTCTACCGGAACCCCTAAGGGCGTAATGCTTAACCAGATTGGTCTTTCTAACATGGTACAAGCCATGACAAAAGTTTTGGATTATTTAAAAGATGGTCCAAACCATGCGATTGCATCTGTTACATCTACTCCTTTCGACATATTTGTGTATGAAATTGTAGTTTCACTTACACATGGAATGAGAGTTGTTATGGCAAACAACGCAGAACATAGAAATCCTAAGCTTTTAGATGCATTAATACGCAAGTACAAAGTTGACGTAATGACGGTTACTCCAAGTTTAATGAAAATAAATTACGATAATCGTGAGCCAGATACGGCTTTAGCACAAGTTAAAAACATGGTATTCGGTGGAGAACCTCTACCAGAAAAATTCGTAAAAGACTTACGTGCTCTAGCTGATGATATTACAATATACAACATATACGGTCCTAGCGAAATAACGGTTTTATCAAACGTACAAAACCTTGATAATGAAAAAGAAATTACTGTTGGACCACCAATCTTGAACACACAAATGTATATTTTAGATAGTGACATGAAACAAGTTCCAATCGGAGTTATTGGCGAAATTTATATTACTGGAATTCAAGTCGGTGAAGGCTATATTGGAAAGAAAGAATTAACAGAACAACGCTTCTTAAACAATCCTTTCGGTCCTGGAAAAATATATAAATCTGGTGACATCGGTAGATGGACATTTGATGGAAAAATTCAATGTTTAGGAAGAATTGATAACCAGATAAAGCTAAGAGGCTTGCGTATTGAGCTTTCTGAAATCGAAGATGAGATTGCTAAAATGCCAGGAGTATCATCTTGTGTTGTAAATAAAATAACATTAGACAATAAAGAATGTTTATGTGCATACTATGTTTGTGACACTGATTTAACAGAGCAGCAAATTAAAGAAAACTTACGTAAATTCTTACCACAATATATGATTCCAACACATGTTGTAAAGCTTGACTCTATGCCTTACACTATAAACAGAAAAATTGATAGAAAGGCTTTACCTCTACCAAAGGTTACGCATTTAGTAGATAGCGAGCACATTGATATTTCTTCGTTAAATTCCAATGAAGAGAAACTAACTCAAATTTGGAAGAGCATATTAAAAGTTGACAACATCGATGTAAATGATAATTTCTTCGATATTGGTGGAGATTCAATTTCTGCTATAAACATGCAAATTGAAGCATTAAAATATGGACTTGAATTTGAATATGCAGATATTTTTAACTATCCAACAATAAGGCAATTATCTAAAAAATTACCTAGTCCAGAAGAAAAATTTATGAGTAATTACAATTATTCAAAAATAGACAAAATTCTTCAAAACAACTGTGTTGAAAATATTAAAAATATTAGTAAATATGATGTAAAAAATATTCTTTTAATTGGTGGTACAGGTTATTTAGGCGCACATATTATTTCTACATTCTTAAAGAATGAAACTGGTATTGTTTACTGTCTAATAAGACAGAAAAATGACGAGAGTCCTTTATACAGAATTAATAGAAGATTAGAATTTTACTTTGAAAAAGACTTCTTAAACAAATATTCTAATAGAATAAAAGTTATAAAAGGAGATATAACGTCAAAGAATTTAGGTTTAACAGATGAAAATTATTCTAATCTTATCAAAAATATAGACACTGTAATAAATGCGGGAGCAATCGTAAAGCACTTCGGTCAAAAAGAAGAATTTGAAAACATTAATGTACTTGGTACTAAAAATGTAATAGAATTCTGTACTAGAAATAAAAAAAGATTATTGCATATATCTACAATGAGCGTTTCTGGATTTGGAGAAAAAGAAGAATTTTCGAATAATCCTGAAGAAGAAGGAACAAAAAAATTCAGTGAGCAGAACCTATATGTAGGTCAAAATATAAAAGGAATATATACAACAACTAAATTCAAGGCTGAAATTGCCGTGCTCGAAGCAATAAATAATGGATTAGATGCACAAATTTTAAGGATTGGAAACATTACTAACAGATATTCTGATGGAAAATTCCAAATAAACATTAATGACAATGCTTTTGCAAGAAGAATAAAATCTTTTGTAGAAATTGGAGCCTTCCCAAAATACATGTTAACACATGCTATAGAGCTTACGCCAGTCGATGTTTGTGCAGAAGCTGTATTAAAAATATTGGAACACAACAGTCCATGTAACGTATTTCATTTATACGATACAAATCTATTGCCTATAAATATTTTTTATGATACTATACTAGAAAGAGGAATTAATTTAACCCCTGTTTCTAACACACTTATGACATATATAATTAAAGGAATACTATCTGACGATTCTAAAAAATCAATCATTTCTGGAATTGTACAGGATTTAGATAAAGACAAAAAATTTACTTATATATCAAAAGTTGGATTAGACGCTACATTTACTCAAAAGTATTTAGAAGCTATTGGCTTTAATTGGTCAACTTTCGACTCGGAATATGTTAATAAATGCTTCGATTATTTTGAAAATGTTGGATTTATAGATAAAAATTTGGAGGAACACTAATGAATGAAATTTTTACACTACCACTGTTATCGCTAATAATTTCAGCGGCTTTAATTACTGGTTTGTTAGTATATGTATTAAAAATAAAAAATAAGACGTCCTTGCAGAATATTTTCTGCTTGGACCTACTTTGTGTATTTATTATATGTGTGGGAGTAATTTTGCAGGCAATACTTAGTAAATTGTGTAATATTCCTGCAATCAATTTTGAAAATTATATTTATATTGGTACATGTTTTTTGCCAGTATGTATTCTATTTACTGGAAAAATCTTTAGTAATCCAAATTACAAATTAAAGAGAATCGATTTATTTACATTAATAATTCCTATCACTTCATTAATAATTTTATGGACAAATAATTATCATCATTTATTCTATAAAGTATATTCTACAAATATTAGTAAATGTGTTTATGGAAATTGGCTTATAATTCACAATATATATTCATACACATTATTATTAATTGGAATTATTTATATAATAAAAGCTTCTGGAAAGACCTCTGGTTTCTTTTCAAAACAATCTTTATTAATAATTGCTGGAATGAGCATTCCAATTGTGGTTAATGTACTTGGAACATTCAAAATTATACCAATGTCAGTTTTCATAACACCAATCTCATTTGCATTTGCCATGGTATTTTTTGCACTTGCAATTTTCAAATTCAAATTTTTAGGAATTGCTCCAATTGCTTTACGTACAGTAGTAAACAGAATGTCAGACAGTTATATAATTTTAAACGAAAATTATGTGGTTACAGATTTTAATAACACCTTTTTAAATACATTTAAATTGAAAGATGAAAATATTAGGGATAAAAATATTATTAAATTTTTAGAACGTCATCCGGATTATGGTGTTGATATTGCTAAATTAAAACAATGCTTAAATACTGTAAAAGGACGAACAGAAACAGTATCTTATGAGCAAGAATCAATCAATTTTAACAAATACTTTACGATTGAAATTAATAATATAATGGATAAAAATAATTTTCTTGGGATATTAATTTTATTTAAAGATATTACTCAGCATAAACAAGATATTCAAACAATTCAAAACAATCAAGATATGCTTATGGAGAAAGAACGTTTAGCATCTTTAGGGCAATTGATAGGTGGAATTTCGCACAATTTAAAAACTCCTATAATGTCTATTTCTGGTGCAGCCGAAGGACTTACAGATTTAATTAATGAATATGATGCTTCAATTGGTGATCCAGAAGTAACGAATGATGATCACCATGCAATTGCAAATGATATGAGAGAATGGATAACAAAGATTCACTCATATACAGCATATATGTCAGACATTATTACAGCCGTTAAAGGTCAAGCTGTTAATCTTTCTGAGAATGAGAATAATGTATTTACAGTAGACGAATTATTCAAGAGAGTTAATATATTGATGAAACACGAAATCAGCAATGCTTCTTTAACACTTACATTAGATATACAAGTTCCATCCACAATAACACTTGTAGGCGATATAAACAGTCTAGTGCAAGTTATAAACAATCTAATAACAAATGCAATTCAGTCTTACAATGGACGTAAAGGTGAAGAAATAAAAGTCTTAGCACAGAAATTAGATAATAACTTAATTATCTCTGTAATAGACCATGGCTGTGGAATGACAAAAGAAGTACAAGACAAATTATTTAACACAATGATAACTACCAAAGGAAAAAATGGTACTGGACTCGGAATGTTTATGTCTTACTCTACAATAAAAGGTCATTTTAATGGAGATATAACATTTGAAACAGAAATAAATAAAGGTACAACCTTTAATGTAATACTTCCTTTGCAATAAATTTTTCATAATTTATTGCATTTTTATTTTTTTATTATTATAATAGCATCAGTAATTTTATTTTTGAGGTATCTATTATGAGAAAAAACATGATAACAGCAGAGTCAAATGGTTACAAAATTATCGTTGTCGATGACGAACAAGGTATTGTTGACTCACTATCTATTTTTTTAAAACGTTCAGGTTATGATTTCACTGGTTTAACGAATCCATTGGAAGCTATTGAACGTGTGCGTAATGAGCATTTTGATATGATGATTCTTGACTTTATGATGGACCCAATTCACGGTGATGAAGTTGTAGAAGAAATACGAAAATTTAATAAAGACTTATATATTTTATTGCTTACAGGTCATAAGGATTTAGCTCCACCTCTTGAAACAATTAAAAGGTTGGAGATTCAAGGATATTGTGAAAAAAGTGATAAATTTGATCAATTATTATTATTGATTGAGTCAGGAATAAAATCAATTGAACAAATGAATACAATAAAAACAATAAATGAACAATTACACGATAAAAATGAAGAACTTGAGAGAGCTTATCTAGATACAATTGGAATACTTCGTCAAACTGTTGAAGCAAAAGATCCTTATACAAGAGGACATTCTGATAGGGTCTCTGAATATTCTGTCTTAATTGGAAAAAAATTAGGATTAGATGAGAAAACACTTCATATTTTAAAAATTGGTGGCTTATTCCATGATATTGGTAAAATAGGAATACCAGATAGTATTCTTTTAAAAGAATCAAAATTAAGTGATGAAGAATATTCTCAGATAAAAAATCATCCAATGATTGGCGTGCATATGTTAGGTGATGCAGCAATTTTCACAGATATATTGCCTATTGTAAAACATCATCATGAGCGTTATGATGGACGTGGCTACCCTAGTCAATTGGTTGGAGATGATATTCCTTATGTAGCTAGAATTGCTGCAGTTGCCGACACTTTTGATGCTATGACTTCAAAAAGATCTTATAGAGATTCATTGCCTATAGATGTAGTTAGAGCAGAAATAGAAAGATGTTCTGGTACACAGTTTGATCCAAACATAGCAAAAGTTTTCCTTGATATAATGGATAACGATTTTGACTTAATACGTGAAATACAGGAAAAATACAAATAAACATTAATTATGTTAAAAAGCTTCAGTCTATTGAAGCTTTTATTTTTTAATATTATTTATACCATAATACATCTTTATTTTAAATATATAAAAAAATTTCTAATACTCTTTTTTATACGAATATGCCCCGGCAATATATAACGTGTCGAGGCTTTACGAAATATGAATTTTTCATTTTTCTATTTTATTTTCATACTTAATTTTACTTTTTGTCTTTCTTGGTCTATTCCAATTACTTGTACTTTTACTACATCACCAACAGATACTACATCAGAAGGGTTTTTTACATAATTTTCACTCATTTCTGAAATATGTACTAATCCATCATGCTTTACTCCAACATCTACAAAAGCTCCAAAATCCGTTACATTTCTTACAGTTCCAGTCAAAATCATGCCATCTCTTAAATCTTCAAACTTAAGTACGTCTGCCCTTAAAATAGGCTTAGGCATCTCTTCTCTTGGATCTCTTCCTGGTTTCATCAATTCATTTATAATATCTTGCAAAGTTGGCTCCCCAACATTTAACTCTGTTGCTAGTTCTCTGATATTTTTACTGCTATTTAATTCAGCAAGCTCAGACTTAATCTCTACAAATTTTTCTTTATTTGTTAAATCATTTAATTTATATCCAATCCTACTTAATAAATTTTCTGCAACACTGTAACTCTCTGGGTGAACTCCTGTAATTTCTAATGGATTTTTTCCATCTGGCACTCTAATAAAACCTGCACATTGCTCATATGCAACCTTGCCAAGCTTTGGAACTTTTAAAAGCTCTTTTCTCTCCTTTAATTTTCCATTCTCTTCCCTATACTTCACAATGTTCTTAGCAATACCATTGTTAATTCCAGATACATATGACAAAAGTGATGGTGTAGCCGTGTTTATGTCTACGCCTACGCTATTTACAGCATCTTCTACAACGCCAGTTAAACTCTGCTCTAAGTTCTTTTGATTTACATCATGTTGGTACTGTCCAACACCAATGGCCTTAGGGTCTATCTTTACAAGCTCTGCCAATGGGTCCTGAAGTCTACGGGCAATTGAGATTGCTCCTCTTAGAGAAACATTAATATTTGGATATTCTTCTGTTGCAAGTTTTGATGCAGAATATACAGAAGCGCCTGCCTCAGATACAATTACGTAAACTAAATCTTTATTATATTTTTCTTTAATCTCGGCAATTAAATCAGATACAAATTGCTCCGATTCCCTTGAGGCCGTTCCATTTCCAATTGCAAACATGTCCACATTGTATTTTGCAATTAATTTTGTTAATTCTTTTTTAGCTCCCTCAATATCATTCTGTGGTTCTGTTGGGTATACTGTTGTAGTATCAAGTACTTTACCAGTCTCATCAATTACGGCAATCTTGCAACCAGTTCTATACGCTGGATCAAATCCAATAACTGTTTTGCCTTTTATCGGACTAGTTAGCAATAATTGTTTTGCATTTTTTCCAAAAACCTTTATTGCTTGCTCTTCAGCCTTTTCTGTTAAATCTGACCTAATTTCTCTATCTATTGATGGCTCAATTAATCTTGAAAAACTATCTTCAACACAAGCCGTCAATAAATTTGCATACTTACTCTTTCTATCCTTAATTATATCATTTTCAATTAATTCCAATATTTTTTCAGTAGGCTTTTCTATTTTTACTTTTAAAAACTCTTCTTTTTCGCCTCTATTAATTGCCAATATTCTATGGCTTGGAATTCTGTTAACCTTTTCTGCAAAATCATAGTACATTTCATAACTCGATTTTTCCTCTGGTTTAGCTGCTTTCGTCGTTATAAATCCTTCCCTATAACAAATTTGCTTAATTTGTTTTCTATATTTAGGCTCATCTGAAATGGCTTCTGCAATAATATCTAATGCTCCACTCCTGGCATCTTCTTCAGCATTTACGCCTTTTTCTTCATTAATAAAGCTCTTGGCTACTTCATCAATATCTACACTTGAATCTTGTCCTAATATTATTTTTGCAAGTTCTTCCAAACCCTTTTCCTTGGCAATAGTAGCTCTTGTTCTCTTCTTTTGCTTATAAGGTCTATAAATATCTTCTACATCAGCAAGAGTCTTGCTTTGTTCCAAATTCTTCACAATCTCATCATTAAGTTTTCCTTGTGAATCAATAGATTTTATAACCTCTTGCTTTCTCTCTTCTAAATTTCTTAAATATGTGAGTCTTTCACCAAGGTTTCTTAACTGCTCGTCCGAAAGACCTCCAGTTGCTTCCTTTCTATATCTCGCAATAAATGGAATAGTATTTCCATCATCAATCAATTTTATAGTACTATCAACTTGGCTCTTTTTTACGCCCAATTCATCTGCTATAATTTCTGATATTTTATCCATTATTCTACCTCTTTCCTAATCAAGTTTTCCTTAATATATCACAATATTTTCTAAAATTAAAGCGAACAATAAAAAAGAATCTAAATTGCTATTCAATAAAGACTCTTTTTATCATTATTATTTCAAATTTTAAAAAATTAACTCTTTTTTTTAATAAAATTCTATCTCAAAAATTTTATAATTTTTTATTCAATACCTAGATATTCATCATACGATACTTCTCTATCTATAACTTCATTTTCTTTTATATCAATAATTCTATTTGCAACAGTTTGCATCAATTGATGGTCATGAGATGTAAATATCATATTTCCAGGGAATTTAACCATTCCATCATTTAAAGCTGTAATGCTCTCCATATCCAAGTGGTTAGTTGGCTCATCCATTATTAAGAAATTTGCTCCAGAAAGCATCATCTTAGCAAGAACACATCTAACCTTCTCTCCTCCAGACAATACATTTACAGCCTTTAAAGCCTCTTCTCCAGAAAATAACATTCTTCCTAAAAAGCTTCTTACATAAGTTTCATCTGGATCTTTAGAATATTGTCTAAGCCAATCGGTTATAGACAGATCACTTTGGAACAAATAATTATTATCTTTTGGAAAATAATTATTTGTAATAGTAGTTCCCCATATAATTTTACCTTCATCTGGCTCTATCTCACCAGCAATTATTTGGAAAAGAACAGTCTTAGCATTTTCATTATCAGCCACAATCGCAATCTTATCATTTGGCTTTACAGTGAAAGATACATTATTTAAAATCTTTTCTCCATTGACTGTTTTAGAAATATTTTTAATTTGTAAAATTTCATTTCCAGGCATTCTATCTGGTTTAAAATCTATATAAGGATATTTTCTATTAGATGGTACAATCTCATCTAATTGAATTTTTTCCAATGATTTCTTTCTTGAAGTAGCTTGTTTAGACTTAGAAGCATTAGCACTAAACCTTGCAATAAATGCTTGTAATTCCTTTATTTTCTCTTCTTTCTTCTTATTTTGCTCTCTCATTTGTTTTTGCAATAATTGACTAGACTCATACCAGAAATCATAGTTTCCAGGGAACACCTTTATCTTACCGTAATCAACATCTGCAATATTTGTACAAACTTTATTTAAAAAATATCTATCATGTGAAACAACAATTACGGTATTTTCAAAATTAATTAAAAATTCCTCTAACCAATTTATTGTTTTCAAATCCAAATCATTTGTTGGCTCGTCCAATAATAAAATATCTGGATTTCCAAATAAAGCCTGTGCCAAAAGAACCTTAACCTTCTCCTTTGCTTCAAGTTCTCTCATATATTTATAATGTTTCTCTGCATCAATTCCAACATCATTTAACAAAATAGCTGCATCAGATTCAGCATTCCAACCATCTAATTCTGCAAAT
>CAKOZB010000017.1 GCA_934131055.1 uncultured Clostridia bacterium
ACTTACGTCTTGGTAAACGTCCTTCGTTATTGTGTTTTCGACAGATTCATCCAATACATAGTAGAATTTGCCATATGTCGGTTTTTCTTGAGTTCCAAATATTTCTTCGGCTAAATCTTTATATGTTTTTCCAGCCGCTTCTGCAGATGAAGTTCCATCTGGATCTGGTTTATATGTTGAATTTACACCAGTCATAACAGTTATTATGTTTATTCCACTATCTTGAATAGCTTTTAATGTTGCTTTTGTATTTTTTGCAGTATTTCCTGAATATGTTAATGATGTTCCAACTGAGTTATTTGGAACTCCATCTGTTAATAATATCAAATATTTGTTTAATGTTGTTTCTGTGCTAAAATGAGCCTTTGCTGTTTGTAAACCAGCATCAATATTAGTTCTTCCACCAGTCGTTTGAATATTATCTATTGCTGATGTAATTTCATCTATTTTGTTGCTTGGTTCTATTATAAGTTTTGCATCTTCTAATGTTCCTTCTTTTGATATTTCAGAATTTGAAGAAAAACTTACAACACCTATTTTTGTGCTAGGTTGCTCTTTTAATATTTGTTCTGCCAAAGTTTTTGCAGCTGTAAAAACCGCTTCTTTTCTAGTTTTTCCACTAGTTAAAGTATTATCTGACATACTCTTAGAATCATCTATAACCAAAAACATTTCAGTTGGTTTAGTTTCTTCTTCCTTGCTTTTTAAGTTTTTTACATCAATTTGCAATGTTACTTCTTTCTTTTCATTATCTACAGAAATAAGTTGTTTTATAACCTCTCCATCTTCGCCTAATTTAATTGTACATACATTATCTTTTACTTTTACAAGTGTTACATCTTCATTTGCTGCAAACACGCTTGTTGCAAGTGTTACAATCATAATTAGTGTAATGATAATTGATACACAAATTTTCTTATTCATATAAAAATCATTCCTTTCTTTTTGTTATAGAATTTCATCGTAAATATTTTAATACTAAATACCATATTTTTCAACTAATTTTTTGAATATTCTTAAAATATTAATAAATAATCGCTCCACCATAGTCATTTACTTCTAAACCTTTAAAATCTACTAATTCTAACTCATATTTTTTTAAATGTTCGATTATTTTTTCTTTGCTTTCTAAATTTTCTATGTCTCCAAATAGGACAAATTTATTGCCAAATATAAAACTTGCTCCACCAATAAAACCTTTCATATTTGAGTACGTTCCATCTTTTTTTAATAATTTTATATTATTTTCTTCTATAAAAACAGAATTTATTCCATTTTCTGTTAATATCTTATCTATTCCTCTATCTGATGTAATACACGAATTTTTGCTTGTTACACATATTGAACATTTTGTATATCCTTGTTTCACAGTTATGTTAGTACTTATCATTGAATCTGTATATTTGCTTCCAATTATAAAACCTCCAATTTGACAAGCATTGTATGAAACATCATATGGATATGTTCTTCCAACTAAGTTTTTACCAACAATAAATTCTTTTTCTATTATCGGGGCATTTGGTGCACATATTATTTTGTCATGTAATCTACAATAAAAAATATCACTGTGTCCCGAAATTTCTTCATATACATCGTCAGATAATGGAATTTTTATAACATCAAAATATTTACTTAAATATTCATATTCTACTTTTCTAACTCTGCTATCTATTAATAATTTTTTCATTTTTAATCGCATTCTTTCTTTGATTTAAGAAACTTAACCTTACATTTTTGCAACAATCTCTTGCAACTCTTCTCTTGTGAATACATATTTTGAATTGCAAAAGTTGCATTCTATTTGTATCTTTTCTTCTTCCTTAATAATGTCTTCAAGCTCTTTTTTACCTATTGCAATTAGACCTTTTTCGCATTTTTCTCTCGAGCAATTACATTCAAATTTAGGTTCTGTTCTTTCTAACACTTTTAGGTTTTCATCACCCGTAACTATTCTTGCAATCTCTTCTAGAGTCTTATTTTCATCTAACATTTTGCTTACAGGTTCTATGTTTTTTATTTGTTCTTCTATTTTAGATATTTCTTCCTCACCAGCATCTGGCATTAGAGAAAGTTTATATCCTCCTGCTGATTTTATTCCATTCTTATCTACTAATACCCCTAAAGCAATTACAGTAGGAGTTTGCTCTGAGGTTGCAAAATAATTTGTAAAATCTTCGGCAATTTCACCACTAACAATTGGAGTCATTCCAACATATGGTTTTCCAATTCCAAGATCTTTAATAATATACAGCATTCCTTGTTTTCCAACGGCTTCACCTACATCTAATTTTCCATCTGATTCTCTTAATGGTAAGTCAACCTTGCTATTGCCAACATATCCTTTCACATTTCCATTACTGTCTGCAACTGCTGTTAATATTCCTATTGGTCCATTTCCTTTTATTTGATTAGTTATGCTTGCTTCTTCTGTTTTTAATTCATAACCCATTATACTAGTTATTGTAAGCAATCTTCCTAATGCAGCCGATGCTGTTGGGCTTAAATCATGCAATTTTCTCGCTTTTTCCACTATTTCTCTAGATGATATGCATTTTATGCTTACCTTTCCATTATAAGCTAAGCAATCTATTATTTCGTCTTTCATATTATTTCTTTCCTCTCTTTTTTATTGATTTATATTAAATTTCTATAGTCTATATTTTAACTCTCATTCTCCTTTAATAAACTTTGATACAAAAAATCCTTCCATATTTTTTGAAGGCAATATTCTTATCGCCTTATTCAAATCTTTACTCATTCCTTCATCAAAAGCATGAAGTGCTTCTTTTATTTCAATATCTATTGGTGATAATTTTACATTAAAATTATCTAATGCCCACTGTAAAATTTCTTCATTTTCTTGTTTATTTAATGTGCAAGTAGAATATACTAATATCCCATTTGGTTTTAATGCATTAAATGCACTCTTGAATAATTTTCTTTGCATTTTTGTTAAATCATTAACAGTTTTTGGCGACCATGTTTTATAACTTTGAACATTATATATTGTAAATCTTCCTTCTCCACTACAGGGTGTATCTAGTAAAACTTTATCAAATTGCTCTGGATATAAATCTCCAATTTTTTCGCCTCTTCCATTTATTACATCTACAGTTTCTGCTCCTTGACTTTGTACATTGTATTTTAGTCTTTCACATCTTAACTTATCCAATTCATTTGCCAAAATATGACCTTTTCCGTTCATTAAGCATGCTATTTGGGTAGTTTTGCTACCTGGAGCCGCAGTTAAATCAAGTATATTTTCTCCCTCTTTAGGATTTAATACAAGAGGTGGTACCATACTAGATAAACTTTGCAAATAAATATATCCTTTTTGATATATTTCAAGCTTTTGAATGTCTTTTTCATTCGCATTTTTTATAATCAGAGCATCATTATACCATAATACTCTTTCAAATTTAATATTTATTTCTTTAAAACATTTCATTAAACTTTGTATATCATATTTTAGAGTATTTACTCTTAGCGTAGTTAGTCGCTTTTCCGCTATTCCTCTAAAAATATTATCTACCATTCCTGGTGTAAACATTTCATATAAATTATTTACAAATTCTTGTGGTAGTCTATTTTTTATTTCTGTAATTCCAGCCATTACAATTTCCTTCCTAAATTACAATTTTAGTGTACTAATTAAAATCTCCATTAATATTCTAGCATATATCCTTACAATTTTAAAGATATAAAATTAAATCAATGGGAAATAGTCCGTTCAGATAACGTCTATCTCCCATTGTATAGGATTTTTAGTATTTTGTCACTTTATATAGAACATTTCTACATCTACTGTTCCAGTTTGTTCCAAAGCTTCGTAGATAGCCTCTTTTTCAGCTTGTTCATCTAGTTTTTGATTTAAATGAGACCTTTTATTCGCACTTTCCACTTTTTCAGCTAACATCTTAATGAATTCATCAGTTCCATTTTCTACATCTACAATGTATCCATATTTTTCATCTTCCTTTATCCAAGTTTTTATGGTATTTTGATTTAATATAACCACATTTCCATCACTTAGTTTAAAACGGAGATAACTCTTCAAAATGGTATTTAAGTAGTCCTTTCTACTTGCTAAATCTTCGGTTGTAACCTCGGGTTTATGCTCCGTAATTAGTGTGAAATATACTTCACCTCCGCCATTGCTTAATTGTGCTATAGCAAAATCGACTGCCTTTTCAATATCAATCTGTCTTCCCAATTCTTCTGGTTCAATATTAAAATTTTTTCCATTCCACACTATTCGTGCGTTTTGAGGAATAATCATATTTTCAGCTTTCATTTCTGGAAGCTCCTTAAAATATTGTTTTAATATATTCCTATCAAAATGTAAAACAGAATTTATATTGTAATTTCTATTACCTAGAAAATTTGAATGCTGTTTTTTTAATAATTCTTTAAAATCTTTCGGTTCAAGCACTAATCCAATCTCATCATAAGTTGGGTGTTCTACCATGTCATTATCAAAATAAAAATTACATTTTCTTACTTTAGTTTCCTGTTTTACTTTTTCTACTGCCTCGTCAACAGTACAGTAAGAACAGTCAACTGTTCCAACAAAAGTATTGTTCCAAAACCGTGTTTTGTAAAAAAGAATTAGATAACTCACACATAGCAATATTACAACTATTGTCAAACCTAAAATTGCTTTTTCATTCCGTTCTTGCGACATACAAAAATCCTCCTTGTTTTTGTGTAGACACAATTGTTTCTACATTGAATTTATAAACAATGTTACATATTATACTCTCTATTACTATAATTGTCAATTTCCATTTATAAAAGTCAACAAGACGAACTCAATGAATTCGTCTCGTTGTAAGGTTTCTAGTTACTTATAAACGACAATAAAATAGGACTTATCAATATTGTTATAAATAGTTTCCGCAACACTTCTAGGAAGATTCACACAACCATGTGAACCACTGTTCTTATATATTTTTCCTCCAAATTTGTTGCGCCACGATGCATCGTGCAATCCAATGCCACCATTAAATGGCATCCAGTATTTCACGAAAGAACAATAGTTGGTACCGTCATCATTTTTTCCTCTAAGGTACCGGTCTCTTTCCTTTCCAGCCAGTTTATATACGCCTGTAGGAGTACTATGTCCTGCACTTACATTGCCAGTAACACAGTCCGTATCAGCAATAAGGATATCATTTTTGTACATCCAAACATGTTGATTTGTGATGTCAATTTCAACACGATTAGGCATATGTGCAGATAACAACTCTCCTTCATAAACTGGACTGCAGTCTACTGTTTTTGCTTGTTCCAATAAATCTTTAAGTTCTGCCATCTCCTTCTCTTTGTTCAATTGAGTTCTTAAATTTTTTGGTACATTTACGTTCACAGTACGATTTGTAGCTTTAAACTGAATTGTCGCATTTGCTTTATTTACTTTTGTAGCCAATTCTTCAACAAAACTTTTAATACCATCATCAACATTAATCGAAAAGTTTCCCTGCTCATCTTGACCAATCCAAGATTTAATTGTATTGGCATCAAGCGTTACAACAGTTCCATCACTTAATGTTATATTAATGCAGTTTTTCAAAAAATTATTAAGATATGTTACTCTTGCTATAAGATCTGCCTCAGTCACACTCGGGTTCGACCGAGTTACCTCAGAAAAGTCAATTCCACCTTCTTCTTCACCTTTTAGTTCCTGAAGGGCAAAGTCTAAAGCTTCATTAAAGTCAATTACGTTGCCAAAAGTCTCCTTTTCAACGCCAAAACTATTACCATTCCATGTTATGTGAGCATCTTTAGGCTCAACCATATTTTTTTGTTGCAATTCAGGAATAGTTGCTAGATACATCGCTAACTGCCCTTTATTAAGTGAAGCAACATCATTTACTCCATACACTCTGTTAGTATTTCTATCCTCATGTTGTTTAGCAAAAATATCTTCAAATTTTTCCTCTTCAAAGACAAAACCAATTTCATTGTTCTTTACTTCATACGTAGTTCCATCAATGAAATTAAGTTTGTTGGTATATTCACCAGCTTCCTGTTGAACTTTTTCTAATGCCCTATCAACCGTCAGGTACGAACAATCTATGCCTCCAATAAACGTACCTCTTAAGAAATGAGTGTCTCTAAACTCCAGTACCTTCAAAAAGGCAAAAAGTGTTATCATTCCTATTGCCAACCATTCCAATGGAGTTAAAAGTCTTCCACATTGCCGTTTTGTCATAAAAACCTTTCTTTGTCTTGAATGTAGTCACATTCGTACAAAAATTATTGTGACTGTTGCCAATTATACTATAATAGACATAATATGTCAATTTAGACCTGACATATATTTTGATGGTCACATTTACGCCAGTGTTTTTAACTAAATAATTCTTCTTTTGTATAACTAATTGAATCACTGCTAGTTGTTATTATTGTTCCTTCTATCGCTCTCTTCTTTTCTTCTGTTTTGCCAGCATTAGATAACCAATTATGCGAGCCCATAAACATATATTCATCATCAACAATTATTATTTTAGCATGTAATGGTGGATAATATACAAAATTTTCTTTTCCTAACAAATTATATAATTCACTAACTATTTCTTTAACTTCCTCTGGCTTTGCATACCCCAATGAATCTCTTTTTATTAGTTCATTTGCAATTTCATCTGGTCCATTAACATTTTTGTTACCATTTTTATACCCAAATATAATTTTAACATGACAGCCATTTGCTTTTAATCTTTTTATTTCATTCATAAACTCTTCATTTATTACATTTTTTCTAAGCCATGGTGACATTATTAATAATTCTTTTTTGGTGTTTTTTAGTATATACATCAATAAATCATAGTGTTGCTTCGCATCAATAATTGTTCCACATTTAAAATTATTTTGTATATATAGCCCAATATTATCATTTGCAATTTCTAATTCTGGCTGTAAAACTTGCAATATTCTTTCACTAAAATTTTTGTTTAGCGCTGAATTTTCAATATCATACAGACTATAAACGAGTCCGTTAGCTTTAATGTATTTTATCAATTTTGCAATATAGTTTTCAGATTGTTCAGCTACATCTACATTTCCAACATATATAAATTGTTTTTTAGCCCTTGTTACGGCTACATTTAACATGTTGTATTTGTCTCCTATGAATTTTATGGCCCATTTTGGTTCTATAGCATCCAAAGTTGGAGTAAAAAGAACATAATCTTTTTCTTTTCCCTGAAAAGCGTGAACTGTTCCAACCTTTATATCTGTTAATCCTTCTCTTTCTAGTCTACTCTCAAGTAAGCGTTTTTGCTCTCTGAATGGAGTAACAATTGCAATTGATGGATTACTTTTATCTTGTTCCTTTATATACTTTATTGCCTGAATACATGCCTCCGCTTCAACCTTATTTTCATTTTTGCTTCCATTTTGATTGTCTTTTCTAGTTCTTTTACCTCTAACATCTAAAGCAATCATATTATTAAAAAATGGTTTATCAAATTTATCTTCAACATTCATATTTAGCTTATTTTCATATACATTTTGGTTTGAAAAATTTATTATATTTCTTTCACATCTATAATGTTCATTAAGTATAATATTTTCTCCATCACTTAAAATATCTGTGTTTTTACTTGCCAAGGCTTGAATACTGTTTTCTTCAATTTTTATGTTCTCAAATTTTTCTCCTATCGCCTTCTGATATTCATTAAAATTTTTATTTACATTGTTATATATTGGCTCTATTTGTTTAATATCTCCTACTATTACTGCCTTTTTAGCACGGTACAAGGCCGTTACAACATTATGTGGCAATATTTGTCCTGCTTCATCTATTAATTCTAAGTCTATATATTCTGGAATTAAATGAAAACATCTTTTACATAACGAATCTAACGTAGTAGTTACAACTGGAAAGCATAAGAACAATGTATTCCATAAATTTCTTATTATCTCTTGTTTATCAGCATTATATATGTCTGATGAATCATAAAATTTCTGACATATGTATGAAGATTGTCCTTCTGGCATAAATAATTTTAAGTTTTCAGAAATTTCTTTTCCATTCTTTATTATATATGCCTCATTTAATTTTAATGCCAAAAGAAACAATTCTTCGTTTAGTTTATTAAAATAACCATCGCAATACATACCCATTATATTTTGGTAATTCCAATATTTCTTTTCATTCTTTGAATTAAATTTATTTATAAGATTAATTTCATTCAAATTAGATGAATTTTCTTCGAGTTCTGTTTGTAATTCTTGCAGTTTTGTTTCTATCTCTTCACACTGATTTTTTAGCTTATCTATTACATTTTCAATATTTCCTTTGTTTGCTATATATTGGTCTAATTCCTTATTTTCTGTAGTTTTTTCGATTAATATTCTTGCTATTTCTTTTTCAAATTCAATATTCTTATATGATTTATATTTTTTATAATTAATTGCTTTTGTAAATAAATTACGGTTTATTTTTTCAAACTCAATCTTTTGTTTTTCTAAATCTTTAATAGACATTTCATATTCAATAATTTTCTCTTGAGCATTTTGTATTTTTTCATCTGTTTTCTCTATTATAGAATTATTAGTATCAATTTCTTTTTGAATTTTACTTAGTTTTTTGTTCAAATCGTCAATTTCTAATTTTATCTTCTGTATCTTATTTTCGCAACATTCTCTATCTTCTTTTAACCTATTTTCTATCTGCACTAAATCTTTTCCTGCATTTAGCCCATAAAAATATTTTGAAGGCTCTTTTATTTTGTTCAGTTCTAGCAAAAATTTTTTATATTCTTTTACTTCTTCTAGTTTTGCTTGATATTTGTTCTTAACATCTTCTATAAATAATTCAGTTTTTTCTTTATTTTGCAATTTTTCCAATATTGGTAAAAATCTTTTATACAAAAAATCTTTAAAATCTTGTATATTATTTTGTTTTCCAAGTGGAAGGCATACCAAACCTTTATACTGTGCTGGTTCCTTAATTTTAGTTCCATTCACTATTTGTGTTCTGTTATATTTTCTTGAAATTGGCAACATGTATTTTGTTTCTTTATCAATTTCGTTTCCAACATTTTCTATGGCTTCGCCATTTTTACTAGAAACCACTATAGATTTTATTATATTTGAATTTTTGTTAAACCAATCGCTTCTATAATACATATTTCCATAATAATTATCAGCAATAAAATTTTGGTTCCAGTTTTCTAATATAAAATTAGCTCTTTCAACTATCTTATTTGCAATTATTTCTTTTAATAATGACGTCTTTCCTGTTCCAGGAGGGCCTTCTACAGCAATTAGGTCATTGTCACTTATGCTATTTGTAATCTTATATTGTGGTTGCCCAACTGCATACACACTCTTATAGCTTCCCATATGTGCTATTTTATATCTACTGTCATTTATATTTTTCTTTTCATTAGTTCCATTTATATATTTATTCAAAAGATTTGGTATATAGTTGTCACAACCGACTAACTTTCTTAGTAATTCAATATCTTCTTTTATATTTTTTATCGCGTCATCGGTCAATTCATCTAAGGACATTACATGTTCTGCATTAAAGCTATAAAAATTATTATAGTGTGAAATCATTTTTACATTTTCTCTAGTTAATGAAGCATCTACATATTCAACCAATTTAGCATAAAATAAATCTACTATATGTTCAATATCTCCACCATCTATCGATTTTTTTATTTCTTTACTATATTTAGATATTGGTTCCTCATATTCTATTGAAATATCTGCTATTTCTTTTTCTAATAATATCATGAGTATAGTGTTTATAGCTTGTGAACTTATATTGGCATCTAACACCATAATCTTTTCATCCTGTAATTCACATTTAAAAATAAAGATTGGCTTTTTTTGAGCTACTTTACTGTTTTTATTAATAAAACTAATATTATGTGAATACAGCCAGAATTCGTTATTTGCCTTAATATCACATAATTGATTTGCAAAATTTTCTGCAACCTTAGAATCTAGTTTTTTTATTTTCTCTTCCATTAAAAGCTTAATTTTTAAAGTAACTTGTATTTTGTTTGTCTGCTCACTATTTAGAGATTCTAGATTTTTAATTATATCATTAATTAAAGCTTCTTTATTTTGAACCTTTTTACCTACAAATTTTTCTGTAACACTTCTTATTTTGTTCTGTTTCAATCTGTTTAGTTCTTTTAAAACTTTTCCAGCATCTATCTTTTCTTTTATAATATAGCAATTATTCATGTCTGTTTTTATCTGTGTTGAATTTGCTAAATTATATATTTCGTATTCTAAATAATAATTTAGTATTTTTAGTGTACCATCTTTTTCCATATTTAATGCTAGCCTTTCTCTATTTTATGTGTATATTATACATCAAAAATCAATCTTTTAAAAGGTTTAAGTTTCATTAAATACAACTTTTATCTAAGTTAAAAACATGTTATTATTTACCAATAAATAACTGTACATACATTTTCCCGTATTTCGGACTGCTTACAACTCCGATTCCAGTATAATTAAAATTACTATTTAAAATATTAGCTTTGTGTCCAGAAGAATTCATCCACGCCGTAACAGCACTACTATTACTAGAATTTCCCGCAATATTTTCTCCTGCTGTTTTATACGAAATTTTAAAACTTTTTAACATGTCGAATGGCGAACCATATGTTGGAGAAGTATGTGAAAAATAATTATTATCAACCATATCTTGCGCTTTTATTCTAGCAACTCTTTGAACCTCACTATCATTTTTTAGCGTTGCAAGTCCATTATTGATTCTTTGTTTATTTATTAAATCAAATACCTCTTTTTCATCTGAATTCATATTCGACGTTTCTGTGCTACTTGAAGTGTTTCCAGATGAGCTACTTCCTCCTGTTCCACTATTTGAACTACCAGAAGAACTAGGATACCTTACATACTTTCTACTAACAGCTCCAACATAATCGCTATCTGTCTGGATTATATACCATTCTCCAACACCTGCAAAAACTCTAATGTACTCATTTTTATTAACAGTCGTAATTACATTATAATTTGTTCCGTGGACCACTTCTTACATTTAGCTTTGTTGCTGTAACAATCCCCGTAGATAAATCCACTTTATAATAGTGTTGCATTCCAAAAGATTTGGTTAATGTTCCAACAACAAATAAAAATGTTACAAACATAACTGCTTTTAAAATATTCTTTCTTTTCAAAAAAATAACATTCATAAACTATCCTCCTATTAATAAGGTATTAGCTTACGAATGTCCATTATGCAAATTTTCATTTAAAAATTTTATATAATTCATGCTATTTTTCATTAATTTAAAACATTTATAATATCAATTGGTGCTATTAAGCCTTGTTTTTGATTTTCTATTGCTGTTTTTACATAACTTCCTCTTAGCATATTATCCATTTTATTTACTATATCTTCATATTTCAACCACTGTACATCTAAAATTTCACTTTCATTAAATTTGATACTTTCATTAACAATTTTAGCATTAAATATAATCATAACTAGTAAATCATCTTCTAATATTCTATTAGCAATATAGCAAACTCCGTTTAGTTCGGCATCGCATCCTGTTTCTTCTTTTATTTCTCGAATTGCTCCCTGTTCCAGAGTCTCATTAAATTCTAAATGACCTGCAGGTAAGCTCCATTTTTTATGACATTTTTTCTTTGCTTCTTGTACTAACAGATACTTACCATCTTTTTCAATAATTCCTCCAACTATTATTTGCATATATTTTCCTCCTATCAATTTATAAAATTTAATAATATTTCAAATCTATTACTTTTTTATCATTTCATTTTCTCCTTAAATCCTTACATAGTTAACGCTGAATTTTCTTGTATAGGAATTAGTCTAGTTTTTATAGTATTTATAAAAGCACATTTATGATCTATTTCAAAAATTTCAGTATCTGTTATTAATTTATAATTTACACATAAATCTGGAATAAACTCATACTTATCACTTGCAAAATTACCATATTTAGTGTCACTCTCTGTATAGCTCCCCTTTAACATATTATATAAAAGTTTCCATCTATCACATGAGCCAACATCAATTTCGTTTGTACTATCTGCGTCATTATATATGGCTTTTTCATTCATATCTATTGTAATCGATTTAATTCCTAGACTGTCATATAAATTTTGTAATATATCATCATTAAAGTACTGTTCTAATGCTATATTAATACATTTTTCAATATCAGTATTTTTATTTATAACCATTAACCTAACGGGAGCATTCTCTTTATAAAAAACAATAGCATTATGTTTATTACTTATATTAATATTTTTATTACTAACAGTTATTACACAGTTACAATTTCTTATTATTTTATACTCGTCAAATGCAATTTTATTATTTTCAAATCCGTCAACAAAAGCTCCATTAAAACATTCGTAATGATTTTCATATTTTTCCGTCCATAAATCTATACTTTTAATTGTTCTCATATCTATACCTCCATATACCATTGTTTTAAAAATACACATTTGTTGTTTTTATTTAATCTTATTTGATATATCATGTCATATGCTATTGTCTCTTTCAAAATAAAGTTAACAATACAACATTCACAATAATCTCTCATATTTATTCCCTTAATCTTTATGGTATATTTTAAATTCATGTCAAAATTAAGTATTACATTTTTGCTTTAGTTTTAGTACAGCTACACACTCCACATGGCTCGTGTATGGAAACATGTCAACTGGTTGTATTTTTTCTGCAGTATACACTTCTTCCATTTTTGAAATATCTCTTACCATAGTTGCTGGGTTACAGCTTATATACACTAATTTTTCTGGTTTTATTTTTAATATATTTTGTATCGTTTTTTCATCCAATCCTTTTCTCGGTGGATCTACTATTATTGCAGTTGGAATTATTTTTTTCTTGTTTATTAGCTCATCAAATGCATATTCAACATCTCCACATATAAATTCTGCATTATCCACTTTATTTATTTTTGCATTCTCTCTCGCATCTTCAATTGCTTGCTCAACAATCTCAATACCATAGACCTGTTTTACATATTTTGATGCAAATATTCCTATCGTTCCAATTCCACAATATAGGTCGAATAATGTGTCTTCTTTGCTCAAGTTTGCTGCTTCTATTGCTGTGTTGTAAAGTACTTCTGCTTGTATAGGATTTACTTGATAGAATGACATCGGAGATATTTTGAAAGTGTATTCTCCTAGTTTATCCTCTATGTAGCCATCACCATATAGGTTTACATTTTGTTTTCCTAGTATAACATTTGTATTTTTATTGTTTATGTTTTTTACTATTGTTTTTATATTTTTATATTTAGCACATAACATCTTCACTAACTTGTCTTCATTTGTTTTGCCAATTTCTTCGTTTACAACTAATATACACATTATTTGATTCGTGTATTTTCCAACTTTTATCACTATATGTCTTATTGCTCCGTTTTGCTTTTCTTCATCGTATACTGATATTTTATTTTCTTTGATAAATTCTATTATGCTTCTGGCAATTTCTTGCGATATCTCAGTTTGAATTTTACAGTTTTGAATTGGTATTATTGTATGACTTCTTTGTGCAAATACACCAACTGTTGGATTTCCGTCTTTATCAACTCCAACTGGAAATTGTGCTTTATTTCTATAGTTATACGGATTTTCCATTCCTATTGTTTTCTCTGCTTCAATTTTATTTTGTAACCCCTTATTTATTAGGCTTTGCACTGTATTTCTTTTTAAATTCAAAGTTGCATCATATATCATGTGTCTTAAATCACATCCACCACATCTTTGATAAGTGGCACAATCTAGTTCCACTCTATCTTCTGATGCTTCTAGAATCTTGATTACTTTTCCATACGCTTGTGATGATAAAACTTTTACAATTAGTACTTCACATTTTTCGCCTTTTAAAGCATTTGGAATAAAAATTGTGAAACCATCAACTTTAGCAATCCCTTCTCCTCCAAAGCCATTATCAATTATATCTACTATATATTTTTCATTCTTTTTTACTGGAATTTGATTCATTGTTTTTCCTTGTATTTTTTATTTAGGTTTTTGTCGGTTTTACCTATAAACCATTTATTTTACACATCAAGTATATCATATTTTTTTACTCTTTAAAAGTCTTTTAAAATTTTGTTATAAATAGCCTAGTAAAAAAGAATTAATTGTGATACTATCTATTTTAGGGGGGTGAAATTATGTGGATTTATATTATTATTGCAATTATTGCTTTAATTGTTATGTATGTTATTGCTTTATATAATAGTCTTATTAAGTTAAATAATAACGTAAAAGAGGCCTTTTCTACAATGGATGTCTATTTAAAAAAGAGATGGGATTTAATTCCTAATTTAGTAGAAACAGTAAAAGGATATATGCAACACGAAAAAGGCACTTTAACAGAAGTAATAAAATTAAGAAACATCGCTTACAACCATATGTCTGATGAAGAAAAAATAAAAGCAAATGAACACTTATCAAACAATTTGAATAAAATTATAGCTTTAGCAGAAGCTTATCCTGATTTGAAAGCAAATGAAAATTTTAAAGATTTAAGCAGTCAATTATCGAGAGTTGAAGACGATATTGCAAATTCAAGAAAATATTACAATGGTATTATTAGACAATATAATAACAAGGTCGAAACCTTTCCAAACAATATTTTTGCTGGATTATTAGGTTATAAATCAAAAACAATGTTTGAAGCAAATGTAAATGAAAGAGAAAATGTAAAAATCAAATTTTAATTGGAGGAAAACATGAAAAAAATTTTTAAAAAAATATTTGTTGTAATTACATTGTTTTTAGTTTTTTATTATTCATCAAATATTTATGGTTTTACTGAGCCAAGTAATAGTACAAGTACTTCATCAGCATTAACACCTAGTAAAAATACTAAATACCAATCTTATGGTTATGTAATTGATAAATATAACGTAAATATTATTGTTAATGAAGATAACACTCTTGATATAACTGAAGATATTACAGCATATTTTAACATTTCTAAACACGGGATAATTAGAAGTATCCCACTAAGAAATAACATTACAAGATTAGATGGAACAACTTCTACTAATCGCACTCAGCTAACAAATTTGAGTGTAAATACTGAATATACAACATCACGAGAAGATGGAAACTTAAAAATAAAAATTGGTTCAGCAAGCCATGCTTTGACTGGTAAACAAAAATATACTATAAAATATACATATAATTTAGGAAAAGATTCTTCAAAGAATTATGACGAGTTGTACTATAATATAATTGGAAATGAATGGGATACAGTCATTGGGAATGTAACATTTTCGGTAACTATGCCCAAAACATTCGACTCAAAAAAAGTTGGTTTCTCATCAGGAGTAAAAGGTTCAACCGATAATAGCAATATTAAATATTCTATCAAGGGAAACACTATTACTGGTAGCTATAATGGAATTCTAAAAGTTAATGAGGGATTAACAATAAGGTGTGAACTTCCTGAAGGTTATTTTGTTGGTGCTAATCTAAAAATCAACATTATAAATTATATTATATATATTATTCCTATCATATTTTTAGCCATTTCTATATGGATATGGTATAAATTTGGCAAAAATGACCGAATCGTGGAAACTGTAGAATTTTATCCACCACATGGATTTAACAGCCTTGAAGTTGGATTCTTATATAAAGGATTAGCAGATAATCAAGATGTAACTTCACTGCTAATTTATCTA
>CAKOZB010000018.1 GCA_934131055.1 uncultured Clostridia bacterium
CATTTATTGTATCTTTCCCAAATGTATTTACAATCTTTTTTGCTGTTGCAGGTCCTACTCCTTTAAAACTTCCATTTGAAAGATATTTTTCCAATGCTTCTGGTGTTGTTGGCATAGTCTTTTCAAATGTAGCAATTTTAAACTGTTCTCCATAATCTGGATGCTTTACTATATCTCCAGTTATCTTTAAATTATCCCCTTCATTTACAAAAGGTAAATATCCAACGATTGTAGTTTCCTCTTGCTCACTAGTTTCAAAAGTAGCAACAGTATAGCTATTTACATCATTTTTATATATAATATCAATTACTTGTCCTTCTAATTGCAATTTTATTCCTCAATTCTATTAATCTATTTTAAAATTCATTTAATTTCTTCATTTGCTATTTTATTAGCAATATACTATCACAAAAAATCCTTATTTTCAATGTTTTTCTCGAAATAATGCGAACATTCGTACGACCGTTTTCGACACAAACTTATACACTACTATATTTTGAAGTTAAAGAACAATATATAACTAAAATTCATATAATATATCATAAATATTATTTATTAAAGGAGGCAATTTATGGTAAACTTTATACTAACCTCTTTATTATGGACATTTGCTTTATATGGTTTATTCGAAATTTGTAAAACCATTATTCATATACATAAATATCCAAAGGTATCTTTTAACGGTAGTTCTTTTATAATTACAGTACATAATCAAGAAAATAATATTGAATATTTTTTACGAGTATTTATTTATAAAATGTTATATTATAATTTAAATATATCAGAAATAATAATTGTAGATTTAGACTCAACTGATAATACTCTGAATATTTTAAAAACTTTTTCTAAGGATTTTGATTTTATTAAAGTTTTAACTTTGAATGAATATAAAGAGCTTTTAGCATAAAGTTACTTCAAGCTCTTGTTATGACAATTTTCCAAATTTTCCTATTATGCACAAAAAACGATGCATTTTATTGCATCGTTTTACATTACTATATTAATTCTAATATAACTGTTTCTGCAGCGTCTCCTCTACGTTGACCCTTCTTTATTATTCTTGTATATCCACCTTTTACATCTTTGTATTTTGGTGCTATTTCATCGAATAATTTTGTTGGTATATCAACATTATTTCCGTCTGCATCTTTTACTTTGTTTACATTTCTCATTATTTTTCTTCTTGCATTTAATTTTGATGGCATGTCTTTCTTTCTTTTTTCTGTAGTTGTTTCTCTAACTACTTTTAAGTATTCATTACCATTTTTGCTCTTTGCAAGTTCTGTAACTTTATTTCCTTTTTCGTCTAATTTAGCTCTTGAAACTTTAACTTCAACTTCTTCAAAATTTCCAGCTTCTTTTACAGCTAATGCTATTAAAGAATCAGCTATTGCTTTTGTCTCTTTTGCTCTTGTTTCAGTTGTTTCAATTTTTCCGTGCCATAATAGATCTGTTACTTGAGTTTTAAGCATTGATAAACGAATATCAGTTGTTCTTCCTAATTTTCTATTTGTTGCCACTTTTTTCACCTTCCTTTATTCTTCATTGCTAGCGAAGTCTAATCCTAATGAATGTAATTTGTTAGTTACTTCATCTAATGATTTTTTACCTAAGTTTCTTACTTTCATCATGTCAGCTTCAGTCTTATTTGTTAAGTCTTCTACTGTAGATATTCCTGCTCTCTTTAGGCAGTTGAATGATCTAGCAGATAATTCTAAATCTTCTATTGAAGTTTCTAATACTTTCTCTTTCTTAGATTCTTCTTTTTCTACCATAACTTGAGTATTTTTGCTTATTTCTGATAAGTCAATAAATAATTCTAAGTGTTCAGTCATAATTTTTGCTGCTAAGCTTAATGCTTCATATGGTTTTAAACTTCCGTCTGTCCATACTTCTATTGTAAGCTTATCCAAATCAACCATTTGACCAACTCTAGTATTCTCTACTGCATAATTTACTTTCTTTACAGGTGTATATATAGAATCTATTGGAATAACTCCTATTGGCATATCTGGTGTTTTGTTCTTTTCTGCATTGTTATATCCTCTGCCACGATTTGCTGTCATTTCCATTGTTAGATGTCCACCTTCAGAAACAGTTGCAATATGCAAGTCTGGGTTTAATATTTCAACTGTACCATCAGTTTCAATATTTGCAGCTGTAACTTCGCCTTCACCTTGGAAGTTTATTCTTAAAGTTTTAGGCTCATCATCAACTATTTTTATTCTTACCATTTTTAAGTTTACTATTATTTCTGGTACATCTTCAACTACGTTTGGTATTGTAGTAAATTCATGAGCTGCTCCATCTATTTTTACAGATGTTATTGCTGCTCCTGGAAGTGAAGAAAGTAGTATTCTTCTTAGTGAATTTCCTATTGTAATACCATATCCACGTTCAAGTGGTTCACATGTAAATTTAGCATAATTTGTATTGTTATCCATTTCTAAGCATTTAATATTTGGCTTTTCAAATTCTATCATTTTTACCTCCTAATATAAATATACTGGATTCATATATTTACAACTTTTATATTAAAATAACCTATTATTTAGAGTAAAGCTCTACTATTAAATGTTCCTCAACAGGTAGGTCAATATCTTCTCTTGTTGCTAATGTTACAACCTTTCCACTTAATTTTTCTTGGTCTTTTTCTAGCCAAGCTGGAACTGGTCTACTTCCATTTTCTTCTACAGCAATTTTTATTGCTCCATTATCTTTTCTTATTTCTCTTACGGCGATTACATCTCCTGCTTTTACTAAGTAAGATGGTATATCAACTTTTTGTCCGTTTACTTCAAAAGCACCATGTGTTACAAGTATTCTTGCTTGAGCTCTTGAGCTTGCGAATCCTAATCTATATACTACATTATCTAATCTGCTTTCAAGTATTTGAAGTAATACTTCACCTGTTTTTCCCTTGCTAGTTGAAGCCATATCGAAGTATCTTCTGAATTGTTTTTCTCCTACTCCATAGAAAGCTTTTGTTTTTTGTTTTTCTCTTAACTGAGTACCATATTCAGAAATTTTGCTCTTCTTTTGACCATTTTGTCCTGGTGCATAATTTCTTCTTGTTATGCTACATTTGTCAGAATAGCATCTTGAGCCTTTTAAGAACAATTTTTGTCCTTCTCTACGGCAAATACGGCATTGTTCGTCTTTATATCTTGACATTTTATATTTCACCTTCCTTAATTATTTCTCAATCTATCGATTTATATTATATTCTCGTGTCGCATAATAAAAAATTATACACGTCTTCATTTTGGTGGTCTACAACCATTGTGAGGTATTGGAGTAACATCTTTAATTGATGTTATTTCAAGTCCTGCTGTTTGTAATGATCTTATTGCAGATTCACGTCCAGAACCTGGTCCTTTAACAAATACGTCAACAGTTTTTAAACCATGTTCCATTGCAGCTTTGGCAGCTGTTTCAGCAGCTTCTCCAGCAGCAAATGGTGTGCTTTTTCTAGAACCTTTGAATCCAAGTTCTCCAGCACTTGCCCATGATAATACGTTACCTTGTGTATCTGTTATTGTAACTATTGTATTATTAAAACTAGAGTGAATATGAGCCATACCTTTTTCGATATTTTTTCTATCTCTTCTTCTAGTTGGTTTTTTTGCTAAATTCTTTGTAGCCATTTTTAAGTTTTCCCTCCTCTTTAACTTAGCTATTTGAAGCGAAGTTTCTTAATTTCTATTTCTTGCTCTTGCTTACTAATTTTCTTGGTCCTTTTCTTGTACGAGCATTAGTTTTTGTTCTTTGTCCTCTTACTGGAAGACCTCTTCTATGTCTAGTTCCTCTGTAGCAACCAATTTCTGTAAGTCTTTTTATGTTTAATGCAACTTCTCTTCTTAAGTCACCTTCTAGAGTGTAACCTTCCATTGCATTTCTTATTGCTTGTACTTGATCGTCTGTTAAATCTTTTACCCTAATGTCTGGATTTATTCCAGCTTTTTTTAATATTTCTTGAGAACGAGCTAAACCTATTCCATATATGTATGTAAGTCCTATTTCTATTCTCTTTTCTCTAGGTAAATCAACTCCTGCTAAACGAGCCATTTTTGCACCTCCAAATGTTATTTTTATTATTTTGTTTTTTACTGCTTCCTAAAATTGTCAAAGGTGAAATGTGCCAATTTAATTCTTTTAAATCTACATTCTTATTATAGTTTTAGAGGTATCCTATAATATTCTTGTAATTTACAGTTTTTTAAACCGGTCTTTAACTTTTTTATAAGCATATATATAAACACAAACCTTTAATTTATTGATTATAGCCTAAACTACTCTCAACAGCCGCCAATCTCGATTTGTGTTAATATCTAATTTTTTTAATTATCCTTGTCTTTGTTTATGCTTAGGATTTTCGCATATTACTCTGATGACACCTTTTCTTTTTATAACTTTGCATTTGTCACACATTTTTTTAACTGATGGTCTAACCTTCATTATTCTGCACCTCCTAACAAAATTTTATATATATTAGTATTAGATATTATTTTGCTCTCCAAGTAATTCTTCCTCTTGTTAAGTCATATGGTGATAATTCCACCTTAACTTTATCTCCAGGAAGAATTTTGATGTAATTCATTCTTAACTTTCCAGAGATGTGAGCTAATATCTGATGACCATTTTCTAACTCTACTTTAAAATTTGTATTGGGTAATGTTTCTACAACAGTTCCCTCTACTTCGATAACATCCTCTTTTGACACTATTTTCCCTCCGTATCTTCTATTGTATCTCATTTTTAAAATACAATATAAGCTATTTTATACATAATAGCTTATATAGTATATAACATTTTTATAATAATGTCAATATTTCTGGCTCATTTTCTGTAATTAAAATTGTATTTTCATAATGAGCCGCAAGGCTTCCATCCTCTGTTATTATAGTCCAGCCATCATCTAACTCTAAAATGTTTGGTTTTCCCATAATTACCATAGGCTCTATTGCAAGAGTCATGCCGGGTTCGAGGCGTATTCCTCTTCCTGCTTTACCGTAGTTTGGAATACCTGGATCTTCGTGCATACTTTCGCCAATTCCATGTCCTTGGAATTCTCTTACTACACTATATCCATTTTTTTCAACATATTCGCCAATAGCATGGCAAATATCTCCTAATCTAAAACCTTTTTTAGCATATTTTATTCCTTCATAAAATGATTGTTTTGTAACTTCTGTAAGTCTTTTTGCTTCTTCGCTCACATTTCCAACGAAATATGTTCTACAACAATCACCGTTAAATCCGTTTTTATAAGCTACTAAATCTACACTTATTATATCTCCATCGTGCAATATTTCTCTTTTCGATGGAATTCCATGGATTACAACATCATTTACAGATGCACATATTGAACCTGGAAATGCTGGCACTCCTTTTACTCCACTTGGGAATCCTTTTTCGGCTGGAATTGCACCATTTTCTCTCATGGTTCTTTCTGCTATTTTATCTAGTTCCCATGTAGAAATTCCTGGTCTTATTGCAGCTTCTACTGATTTTTGAGCTAGGTTTGCAACTCTACAAGCCTCTCTCATTTTTTCAATTTGTTCTTTATTTTTTATACTTACCAATTCTATTACCTTCTTCTAATTAACTACATATTCTTTATCTTATTTAATACATCTTCTGCAGCTTCTTTTCCAAGTCTATTTATTTTTTCACTAACTTCTTCAGTTACTAAAACACCTTTCTTTGTATAGAAATCTATTAATGGACTTGTTTTTTCGTCATAAATTGCTAATCTTTGTTTTATTGCGTTTTCGTCACTGTCGTCTCCTCTTTGAACTAGTTTAGAACCACAAATATCGCATATTCCTTCTACTTTTGATGGATGCATTGTTATATTGTATGTTGCTTTGCATTCTGGATTTGAACATACTCTTCTATTTAAAATTCTTGTAATGATTTCGTCTCTTGGTGTTGTTAAATTTATTACCAAATCAACCTTCTTACTCTTTTCAGCAAGAATTTCATCAAGCTTTTCTGCTTGCTCAACTGTACGTGGGAAACCATCTAATATAGCTCCATCTTTGCAATCATCTTCACTTAGTCTATTTATAACCATTGGAACCGTTATATCATCTGGAACAAGTTGTCCTTTTGATATATATTCGTTTGCTTTTTTTCCTAATTCAGTGTTATTTGATATATTTGCTCTAAAGATATCTCCTGTTGAAATTTGTGGCCAGCCTGTTTCTTTTGCCAATATTCCTGCAACTGTACCTTTTCCAGTTCCTTGAGCTCCTAACATTATTAAATACATAAAATTTCTCCTTTCGACTCCAACATTTTTGCCCCTAATATAATATTAGAGGCATAAAATCTCGAAGTTTTCTCTTAATTATAAACTTATTTTAGCTTATTTTTACCAATTTGTCAATTATTTAAACATTTTTTATGTATCTCTTAAAACAAATCAGAATGACTTCCAGTTCTGATTAATGTTAATATCAATATATCTTTGTCTAATTGATATACCAGTAACCAGTCCGGCTTTATGTGGCATTCATGAAATCCGCTCACTTTTGGGTTCTAGTATATGGTTGCAATATTTCTGTGGAAGTTCTTCTCCGTTAGAAATAATAGAAACAACTTTGATAAATTCTTTTTCATCAAAATTGTTTCTTTTCTTCATCTTATTATAATCTTTAGTAAATTTTTTTGTCTTGTAAATCTTATATTTACTCATCTTTATTTAAGTCCTCCATAAGTTCTTCAACATTATCAAAAGCCTTATATTTACTAGGATTATTTTTTATATTTTTTGCTTCATTCATTGCTTCTATTGTTTCTTTATTATATTTAGGTATTTCTATTTTAAATGGGATACTTTCTGTTAAAGTAACCTGCCTTAAAAATATTTTAATAGCCTCAGCCATAGTTAATCCTAAATAATTTAATGTTTTTTCTGACTTTTCTTTTAGTTCTGGCTCTATCCTAATATTAATATTTTCTGTTTTAGGCATAAAATCACCTCCATGCTTATTATATGTATAATAGCATATTTGTATTCACATTGTCAATACATTCTGTCTTTTTAAATTTTCATTATAGTTTGCAAACAGAAAAGAGACAGATTTTGCTCTGTCTCCATTTTATTATTCTAAGAATCCTTTGTAATGTCTTGTTACAAGTTGAGATTCTAATTGTTGTATTGTTTCTAGTGCAACACCTACTACGATAAGTATAGATGTACCACCAAATGCTATGTTTAAGTTTGTAAAGTTTGCTATCATTGGAAGAATAGCTATTATTGCTAAGAATATTCCTCCTACTAGTGATAGTTTAGATATTACAGATGATAAATAATCTGTAGTTGGTTTTCCAGCTCTTATACCTGGTATAAATCCACCATTTCTCTTGATGTTTCCTGATATCTCTGCAGGGTTGAACATCGCATATGTGTAGAAATATGTGAATCCTAATATTAATAGTAAATATACTATTGCGTTTGCAATTGTATACCCTATTCCCACACTAGAATTTGATGAAGCAATAGAAAATCTATATACTCCTGCCCAGAATCCTGTTTGTGTTGCAATGTCTTTTACGAATATTTGTAAAATCATTGCTGGAAATGTCATGAATGATGAAGCAAATATTATAGGCATAACTCCAGCCATTGCTAGCTTTAATGGAATATGTGTATTTTGAGCTCCTACCATTCTTCTTCCAACTACTTTTTTAGCATATTGTACTGGTATTCTTCTTTCAGCAATTTGTATAAATACAACTCCTGCAACTAGTACTAGTAATCCAACTATAAGTGCCAAAGCTTTTATAAATCCAACTGTACTGAAAGTTCCAGCTGAGAACATTAAGCCCCATACAGCTGTAATGCCTCTTGGTAATCCTGATATAATACCAACAAATATTATCATTGATATTCCGTTTCCAATACCTTTATTAGTAATTTGTTCTCCAAGCCATATTAAAAGTGCTGTTCCTGCCATTAAAGAAATAACTGTTAACGCTCCTCCCATAAAGCTTGTATCTAAGAATATTCCAGAAGATTTGTATGAGAAGAATATTCCTAATCCTTCGATTAAAGCTAGAACAATTGTAAGTATTTTTGTATACTTATTAATTTTTGTTCTTCCCTCTTCTCCACCTTCCTTAGTTAATCTTTCCAATGCTGGTATAACCATTCCTAATAATTGGATAACAATTGATGCTGTGATGTATGGAGTTATAGACATTGCAAATATAGAAAGTCTTGAGAAAGCTCCTCCTGATATTGTGTCTATAAGTCCTGTTACACCATTAGTAGCAGAGCTCATTTCTTCTGCTAATGTGAAAGTATCAACTCCAGGTATTGTTATATAACAGCCTAATCTAAAAATTACTATTAACAATAAAGTATATAATAATTTTTTTCTTACTTCAGGTGTTTTTAAAGCATTTTTTATGGTCTTAAACAATTAGATCACCTCTGCCTTTCCCCCTAAAGCTTCAATTTGTTCTTTAGCTGATTTTGTAAATCTTGCTGCTGTTACATTAACTTTTTTGTCTAATTTTCCAGTTCCAAGAATTACTATTCCATCATTAACTTTTCCGATGATTCCTTCATCAACTAAGCTTTGAGCTGTTACGTTTTCGTTCTTTACTTTAGATAACATTGTTAATGTTACTTCTGTATAGTTTTTAGCATGAATATTTGTGAATCCTCTTTTTGGTAATCTTCTATATAATGGTGTTTGACCACCTTCGAATCCACGTCTTACTCCGCCACCACTTCTAGCTTTTTGTCCTTTATGACCTCTTCCAGAAGTTTTGCCTATTCCAGATCCAACTCCACGTCCAACTCTAGTTCTTTTTGTGTTTACCTGTGCTGGTTTTAATTCATCTAATTTCATCTCGTGACTACACCTCCTAATTTGTTATTTTATAATAATTACATTATTTCTTCTACTTTTTTTCCTCTTTTTTTAGCTACAGATTCAACTGTTTGCATGCTCTTTAATCCTTCAAGAGTAGCATAAACAACGTTTCTAGGATTATTTGTTCCTATTATTTTTGTTCTTATATCTCTGTAACCTGCAAGTTCTAGAACTGGTCTAACACTTCCACCTGCTATAATTCCAGTACCTTCACTGGCTGGTTTTAGCATTACACTTGCACTTCCAAATTTACCAATTATTTCATGTGGTATTGTTGTGTCTACTATAGAAACTTCTACTAAGTTTTTCTTAGCATCTTCTATAGCTTTCTTTATAGCGTCTGGAACTTCGGCAGCTTTTCCGTTTCCAACTCCAACGTGTCCTGCACCATCTCCAACAACAACAACTGCGCTAAATCTAAAGTTTCTTCCACCTTTAACAACTTTAGCAACTCTATTTATGGCAACTACTTTTTCTTTTAATTCTGTAGAATTTTCTTCTTGCACGTCTTCTGACCTCCTTTTATGTATTTTACAATCCATTTTCTAACCGTAATTAATTTGTGTTTTCTAATCATTTATTACTAGAATTCTAATCCTGCTTCTCTAGCAGCTTCAGCTAAATCCTTTATAATTCCATGATATAGGTATCCACTTCTATCAAATACTACTGTTTTTATTTTTTTGTCTTGAGCTCTTTTTGCTATTAAAGCTCCTACTTCTTTTGCAGCTTCGCTGTTTGCATGTTTATTTTTTACTTCTTTGTCTAATGTAGATGCAGCAGCTAAAGTTGTTCCGTTAACATCATCAATTACTTGTACAAATAAGTTTTTGTTACTTCTGTATACGCATAATCTTGGACGTTCTGCTGTTCCGCTTATTTTTGTACGAACACGAGCATGTCTTCTTTCTCTCTCAGCTTTTCTATCTGTCTTACCAACCATTTTTTACTCCTTTCTAACTAATGTAACAGCATTAGTTTTAGTTCTGATTTCGACTCATAGTAAAATAATCGTAAATTAGTATAACAAGGCAACCGTGCCCAAAATATTTGAGGCGTACGTGGCGTACGTTGATAATATTTTTAGGCGAAGGTTAACGCTGTTAAACGAAGTTTAAAATTATTTTTTACCTGCTTTACCTTCCTTACGTCTAATATGTTCAGTAGCATATTTAATACCTTTTCCTCTATATACTTCTGGTGGACGTTTAGATCTTACTTCGTTAGCAACTTGACCAACTAATTCTTTGTCAATTCCTCTAACTACAATGTGGTTAGCATCTGTTAAATCAAAAGTAATTCCTTCTGGAGCTTCCATCTCTACTGGATGAGAATATCCTAAACTCATTACTAATTTGTTACCTTGCTTTTGAGCTCTGTAACCAACACCATTTATTTCTAATTCTACTTTGAATTCATTAACAACACCTTCAACCATGTTATGTATTAAAGCTCTTGTTGTTCCATGTAAACTCTTATTCATGTTTGTATCATCTGGTCTTGAAACTTTTATTTCATTTCCGTCTAATTCAACTTTCATATTTGGATGAATGTCTCTTTCAAGACTTCCCTTAGGACCTTTTACAGCAATGTGGTTTCCGTCTATTTTAACTTCAACACCAGCAGGTACTGTAATAGGCATATTTCCTATTCTTGACATGTTTGTTTTCCCTCCTTCTTGTCTTAATTATTACCAAACGTATGCTATAACTTCTCCACCTAAACCAGCTTCTCTTGCTTTCTTGTCTGTCATTATACCTTTAGATGTTGAAATTAAAGCTATTCCTAATCCATTTAATACTTTAGGTAATTCTGTCTTAGATGCGTAAACTCTTAATCCTGGTTTGCTTATTCTCTTTAATCCATCTATTACTTTTTTACCTTTTTCTGTATATTTTAATGTAATTCTTATTACACCTTGATTATTTTCTTCTTTTATCTCTTCGAAAGATTTGATATATCCTTCTTCAAATAATATTTGAGCTATTGCAAGCTTTTCTTTTGAAGCAGGAACATCAACAGATTTATGTTTTTGACTGCTAGCATTTCTTATTCTTGTTAGCATATCTGCTATTGGATCTGTAGTAACCATGTTCTTGTTTTCCCTCCTTATCACGATTTTTCTATCATATATAATTTTAATTGGATTCTACCAACTTGCTTTCTTAACTCCAGGAATTTCGCCATCATGAGCTAATTTTCTGAAGCACTCACGGCAAACTCCATATTTTCTAATATAAGCATGTGGTCTTCCACATAATTTACATCTGTTATATTCTCTTGTCTTATATTTTTGTGGTCTTGCTTGCTTAACTTTTAAAGACGTTTTAGCCATTAGCTTTCTCCTTTCTTATATCTCTTTTCAGTAATTTACGATAATTAGTTTTTGAATGGCATTCCTAATAATTTTAGTAACTCTTTAGCTTCTTCATCAGTCTTAGCTGTTGTTACAAATATTATATCCATACCTCTTACTCTATCAACTTTTTCGTATTCTATTTCAGGGAATATTAATTGTTCCTTAATACCCATTGAATAGTTTCCTCTACCGTCAAAAGAATCTGCTGGTATTCCTCTAAAGTCTCTAACTCTTGGAAGAGCTACATTGAATAATTTGTTTGCAAAATCATACATTTTTCCTTGTCTTAATGTTACTTTGCATCCAATTGGAACTCCTGCTCTTAATTTAAATGCAGCTATAGCCTTCTTAGATTTTGTTGTTATTGGCTTTTGTCCAGTAATTTGTTCCAAATCCTTTATTGCATTCTCTAAGTCCTTTGGATTTTCTTTTACGTCTCCTAAACCAATGTTGATAACTATTTTATCTAACTTTGGAACTTCCATTACTGATTTATAATTAAACTTTTTCATTAAAGCTGGTACTATTTCTTTCTCATATTGTTCTTTTAATATTTCCATAAGTCTTTATAGACCTCCTTCCTTTACTATTTTATTTTAGCTCCACATTTTTTACATACACGTACTTTTCCGTCTTTTTCAACTTCATATCCAACTCTTGTTGCTTTTCCGCATTTTGGACATACTAGAGCTACTTTACTGCTGTGTATGCTAAATTCTGAAGGAATAATTCCTCCTTGTTCACCTTGTCTTCTAGGTTTAACGCTCTTTTTTCTAATATTGATACCTTTAACAATTATTTTTTCTGTTTTAGGTATTACTTCTAGAATTTCTCCAGTCTTTCCTTTATCATTTCCTGATAAAACTTTAACTGTATCACCTTTTCTTAATTTCATTTTATATTTTCACCTCTTTATTTCTTATTATTGGGCTCATTTTTAATCAATTTTGACAACGCAAGACGAAGTTTAAAATCGAAATTATAAAACTTCTGGTGCTAGAGAAAGAATCTTTAGATAATCCTTTTCTCTTAATTCTCTTGCAACAGGTCCAAATATACGAGTTCCCTTTGGTGTTCCGTCTTCTTTTATTATAACTGCTGCGTTTTCGTCAAATCTTAAATAAGATCCGTCAGCTCTTCTTATAGGTTTCTTTGTTCTAACAACAACGGCTTTAACAACGTCACCTTTTTTTACAACGCCACCTGGTGTTGCTGTTTTAACAGAAGCAACTATTATATCACCAACTCCAGCATATTTTCTATATGATCCGCCTAAGCATCTAATACACATTAATTCTTTAGCTCCTGTATTATCAGCTACTTTTAATATTGTTTGTTGCTGTACCATTTAAACTAGTACCTCCTTTTTTCATTCTTTTCAAAGTATATTATTTTATTATTGCCTTTTCAACTATTTCAACAACTCTCCATCTCTTGTCTTTTGATAAAGGTCTTGTTTCCATAACTTTTACTTTATCTCCAACTTTGCATTCGTTGTTTTCGTCATGAGCTTTTAATTTATATGTTCTTTTTTTGATTTTTCCATATGTCTTATCCATCTCATTTTGAACAACAGCTATAACAACTGTTTTATCCATTTTATCAGATGTAACAACTCCAGTCATTGTTTTACGAAGATTTCTTTCTTCCATAATATTCTCCTTTCTACATTCTAAGGAATACAACGTTTTAGTTGTATAAATTATTCAGCTTTACTTTCTTTTTTTGTAGTTGTTTTTCTAGCTTTCTTTTCTGTTCCTTCTGTAGCTTCTTTTTTTGCCTTGCTTGCAGTTTTCTTTTCTGCTTTTTTTGGCTCTTCTGCAACTACTGGTTCTTCACCTTTTAATTCTCTTTCAGTTAAAACTGTTTTTATTTTTGCAATGTCTTTCTTAACTTCTCTTATTTTCATAGGATTGTCTAATCCGTTTGTTGCTAAGCTAAATCTTAGTTTGAACAATTCTGATTTTAATTCTCCTAATTCTTTTTCTAAGTCTGGTGAAGACATTTCTCTAATCTTATTTATCTTCATCTAATTCACCACCTACTTCAGTTTCCTTTTTAACAAATTTACACTTAACAGATAGTTTGTTAGCAGCAAGTCTTAATGCTTCTCTTGCAACGTCTTCTGAAACATCTGCAAGTTCAAACAATATTCTTCCTGGCTTTATAACTGCTACCCAGTATTCAACTGATCCTTTACCTTTACCCATACGAGTATCTGCTGGTTTCTTTGTTATAGGTTTATCTGGGAAGATTTTTATCCAAACCTTTCCACCTCTTTTTATATATCTTGTCATAGCAACACGGGCTGCTTCTATTTGGTTAGAAGTAATTTGACCTGCTTCTAATGCTTGAAGTCCATATAATCCATCTGTTACAACGTTACCTCTTGTTGCTTTTCCTCTATTTCTACCTTTTTGTTGTTTTCTATATTTTGTTCTTTTTGGCATTAATGGCATTATCTGTCTCCTCCTTCCACTGCTTTCTTCTTAGCTGGAAGAACTTCTCCTTTATATATCCAAACTTTAACTCCAACTTTTCCATATGTTGTGTTTGCTTCTGCAAATCCATAATCAATGTCAGCTCTTAATGTTTGAAGTGGTATTGTACCTTCTTTGTAGAACTCAGTTCTAGCCATATCTGCTCCACCAAGTCTTCCTGATACAGATGTCTTTATTCCTAAAGCACCCATCTTCATTGTTTTTTGCATACATTGTTTCATTGCACGTCTGAATGAAATTCTTCTTTCTAGTTGTCCTGCTATATTTTCAGCAACTAATTGTGCATCTAAATCTGGTGATTTAACCTCAACAATATTTAGATTTACATCTTTTCCAATCATTTTTTGTAATTCAGCTTTTAAGCTTTCAGCTAAATTTCCACCTTTTCCTATTACTAGACCAGGTTTAGCTGTGTATACGTTAACTTTAACGAATTTTGCTGTTCTCTCGATTTCAACTTTTGAAATTCCGCTAGCGTATAATTTTTTCTTAACATATTCACGGATTTTGTGATCTTCAACTAGATAATCTGCAAAATGCTTTGAATCTGCATACCATTTTGAGTTCCAGTCTTTTATGATTCCAACTCTAAGTCCGTTTGGATTCATTTTTTGTCCCATTTTCTATTATCCTCCTTACTCTTAGTCTCTTTCTTTAAGAACTATAGTTATATGACTTGTTCTCTTTCTAATTCTAACAGCTGAACCTTTTGCAGCTGGTCTTATTCTTCTTAATGTAGGTCCTTGATTTGCATATATTTCTGCTACATATAATTTATTGCTCTTCATTCCATGGTTGTTTTCAGCATTTGCTATAGCTGATTTAAGCAATTTTTCAACGATTTCTGATGCAGCTTTTGGTGTAAATTTAACTATTGCTAATGCTTCATCAACATCTTTTCCTCTTATTAAATCTGCTACAATCTTAACTTTTCTGCTTGAAATTCTAGCATACTTTAGAGTTGCACTTGCGCATGGTACTACTTCATTTTGTACTGTATCTTCCATTGCTCTTATTTACCTCCTTAATTATTTTTATTTTGTAGTTGTTGTCTTATCTCCTGAATGTCCTTTAAATGTTCTTGTTGGAGCAAATTCTCCTAATTTATGTCCAATCATTTCTTCAGTAATATATACTGGAACATGTTTTCTTCCGTCATGAACAGCTATTGTGTGTCCAACCATTTGTGGGTATATTGTAGAAGCTCTAGACCATGTCTTTAATACTTCTTTCTTTCCACTTTCATTCATTGCTTCAACTCTTTTTAATAGCTCTGGAGCAACAAATGGTTTCTTTTTACTAGATCTTGACATTATTATTTCCTCCTCTTAGCTATAAATTTATCAGTTCTTGAATTTTTTCTTGTCTTGTATCCAAGTGCTGGTTTACCCCAAGGAGTCATTGGTCCTGCGTGTCCTACTGGAGCCTTTCCTTCACCACCACCATGAGGGTGATC
>CAKOZB010000019.1 GCA_934131055.1 uncultured Clostridia bacterium
AGTTGATGATAAGATACATGCTCGTTCAACAGGACCTTACTCATTAGTTACACAACAACCTTTAGGTGGTAAAGCACAATTCGGTGGACAACGTTTCGGAGAAATGGAAGTTTGGGCATTAGAGGCATATGGTGCTGCATACTCACTACAAGAAATGTTAACTGTTAAATCAGATGATGTTGTAGGACGTGTTAAGACATATGAAGCTATTGTCAAAGGGGAAAATATTCCAGAGCCAGGCGTTCCAGAAGGATTCAAAGTTCTTGTAAAAGAATTAGAAGCTTTAGGCTTAGATATAAGATTGTATACACATGATGACAAGGAAGTTGAGCTAAAAGAAGATATAGACGATTCTACAAGCTTTAGCAATATAGAAAATAAATCTCTACATGAAGAAAATGTTGTAGATGAAAATGAATTATCAGATGGATACACAGAAGAATCATCAGATGACGAAGATTCTGAAGATGACAAATTATTTGATGACCTAGATGATGAAAACGATGACATCATACTAGATGATGATTCAAGCATCTTAGAAGATGAAGATTTTAATGATGACGATGAGTAAAACTAAATAGGTACTTTTAATTCCAAGGGGGAAAAAATAGTGGATGAATTAGAAAATTTTGATAAAATGAAAATTGGCATAGCATCTGATGAGAAAATAAGAGAATGGTCACATGGAGAAGTTAAAAAACCAGAGACTATCAATTATAGAACATTAAAACCAGAAAAAGATGGTCTATTTTGTGAAAGAATATTTGGACCAACAAAAGACTGGGAGTGCCATTGTGGTAAGTACAAAAGAGTAAGATATAAGGGAATAGTTTGCGATAGATGTGGCGTTGAAGTTACAAAATCTAAAGTAAGAAGAGAGAGAATGGGGCACATAGAGCTTGCTGCCCCAGTAGCTCATATCTGGTATTTCAAAGGAATACCAAGCAGAATAGCTTTAATGTTAGATGTTTCTCCTAAAGCCTTAGAGAAAGTTATATATTTTGCATCATACATAGTAACAGATAAAGGAACATCAACATTAACAAAAGGACAAATACTTTCTGAGAAAGAATTTGTAGAGGCTCAAGAAAAATTTGGTAGAGACTCATTCAAGGCAGAAATGGGTGCAGAACCAATAAGAAAATTACTATCAGAAATTGATGTTGATAAATTATCAGAAAAATTAAAGAAAGAACTTGAAAAGGCTAGTGAACAAAAAAGAGCTAAATTGGTAAAAAGATTAGATACAGTTGAATCGTTCAAACTTTCAAACAATAGACCTGAATGGATGATAATGCAAGTTGTACCAGTTATACCACCAGATTTAAGACCAATGGTTCAATTAGATGGTGGAAGATTTGCAACATCAGACTTAAACGACTTATATAGAAGAGTTATAAACAGAAATAACAGATTAAAGAGATTACTAGAACTTGGAGCTCCAGAAATAATCGTTAGAAACGAAAAGAGAATGCTTCAAGAATCAGTAGATGCTTTAATAGATAATGGAAGACGTGGAAGACCTGTTACAGGTGCTGGAAACAGACCACTTAAATCATTATCAGACATGTTAAAAGGTAAACAAGGTAGATTCAGACAAAACTTACTAGGAAAACGTGTTGACTATTCAGGACGTTCAGTTATAGTTGTTGGACCAGAACTTAAAATTTACCAATGTGGTGTTCCAAAGGAAATGGCAGTAGAATTATTCAAACCATTTGTAATGAAAGAACTAGTTAGCCGTGGAATAGCACACAACATAAAAAATGCAAAGAGAATGGTAGAAAGATTACGCCCAGAAGTTTGGGATATACTAGAGGATGTTATTAAAGACCACCCAGTATTATTAAACCGTGCTCCTACACTACACAGACTTGGTATTCAAGCATTCGAGCCTGTACTTGTTGAAGGTAGAGCAATAAAACTTCACCCATTAGTTTGTACAGCGTTCAATGCTGACTTCGATGGTGACCAGATGGCTATTCACTTACCATTATCACCAGAAGCACAAGCAGAAGCAAGATACTTAATGCTTTCAGAAAACAACTTGTTAAAACCACAAGATGGTAAGCCAGTAACAACTCCAACACAGGATATGATTCTAGGAAGTTACTTCTTAACAATGGATGTTGATGGAGAAAAAGGTGAAGGAACATACTTCTCATCTCCAGAAGAAGCAATAATGTCACTTGCAAACAATGATGTAACAATGCACTCTAAGATTTTCGTAAGAAGAACTAAGATTGTAGACGGCGTAGAGAAACATGCAAAAGTTGCTACAACACCAGGAAAGATAATATTCAATAGAGGAATTCCTCAAGATTTAGGTTTTGTTGATAGAAGCAAGCCAGAAAACGAATTTGAATATGAAATAAATGGAGTAGTATCAAAGAAAAACCTAGGAAAGATTATAGGAAAATGTATTTCTGTACATGGCCTAAGTAGAACAGCAGAATTACTAGACTATATTAAATCTACAGGTTACAAATATTCTACATTAGGTGCTGTAACAGTATCTATAGATGATGTTAAGGTACCACCACAGAAAAAGGAAATAATTGCAAAAGCTCAAGCAGATGTTGATAACATATTAAAACAATATGGACGTGGATTAATTACAGATGATGAGAGATATAGCGAAGTAATTAAGATTTGGGAAAAAGCTACTGATGATGTTAAAAATGCAATGAGGGACAACTTCAGCAAAGAAAACCCAATGTTTATGATGTCAGACTCTGGAGCCAGAGGTAACTTAGACCAGTTAAAGCAAATTGCTGGTATGCGTGGACTTATGGCTAGTACAACTGGTAAAACAGTTGAAATCCCAATTAAATCATCATTTAGAGAGGGACTTGACGCATTAGAGTACTTCATTTCTGCACATGGTGCTCGTAAAGGACTTTCAGATACAGCTTTAAGAACAGCAGACTCTGGATACTTAACAAGAAGATTGGTTGATGTATCACAAGATATAATCGTAAGAGAAGATGATTGTGGCTCAACAGATGGACTTGAAGTATATGATATAAAAGATGGAAACCAAATAATCGAAAAAATGCAAGAAAGATTATTAGGTAGATATCCATTAGATGATATCAAGAATCCAACTACTGGAGAAATAATAGTAGACAAAGATACTCTTATTACAGAAGAATTAGCAGATAAGATAGTAGATGCAGGAATTACACATGTTAAAGTACGTAGTGTATTCGGTTGTAGAACAGAACACGGAGTTTGTGCTAAGTGCTATGGTATGGGATTGGCATCTAGAAAAGAAGTTGATATAGGAGACACAGTTGGTATAATCGCAGCTCAATCAATTGGTGAGCCTGGTACACAGCTTACAATGCGTACTATTCACTCTGGTGGTGTTGCCGGTGTCGCCGACATTACACAAGGTCTTCCTAGAGTTGAGGAGCTTTTCGAAGCTCGTAAACCAAAGGGTGTTGCTATAATTACAGAAATCGCTGGAAAAGTTTCTATAAGAGACGAAAAGAAGAGAAAAGAAGTAACAGTAACATCAAACGACGATAGCAGAACATACTTAATACCTTTCGGATCTAAACTAAAAGTTAGAGAAGGAGATGTTCTAGAAGCCGGAGACCAAATAACAGAAGGTTCTAAGAACCCAGCAGAAGTACTTGCAATTAGCGGACCACAAGGTGTATTCGAATACATCATTGCCGAAGTTCAAAAGGTTTATAGAAACCAAGGTGTTGATATCAACGACAAGCACATCGAACTTATTGCAAGACAAATGTTAAAGAAAGTTAGAGTTGAAGACAACGGAGATACAGACATGTTTGCAGGTTCTCTAGTAGACATGTACGAATTCGAAGACAAGAACAAGTTAGCCGAAGAGCAAGGATTAAGACCTGCAACAGGTAAACGTGTACTACTTGGAATAACAAAAGCTTCACTTGCAACAGATAGTTTCTTATCTGCAGCATCATTCCAAGAGACAACAAGAGTATTAACAGAAGCTGCAATAAAAGGCAAAACAGACGAATTAATAGGATTAAAAGAAAATGTTATCATTGGTAAGTTAATCCCAGCCGGAACTGGTATGAAGAGATACAAAAAAATAAGAATAAACACAGAAGAACCAGAAAACACAGAAGTATCAGTAGCACCAGACGGAGAAAAAATGCCAGAAGATACAGAGGCAGATGCTGTAGAAGATGTTGTTGACGATATAGATGATGTAGAAAATACAACAGAAAATGAAGAATAATATTTTAGAAGAAGGACGTCGCCCAATGGGGACGCCCTTTTGGGGCGAAAAAATTAGTTAAATATGTATGAAAATCTTGTTAAGTGATGAACTTAATGAGATTTTTATTATTTTAATATTGAAAATTGAGTTTACAATTCTAGCCTAAAATAAAAAATGTAATAAAAATGTAATAAAACCCGCAAACCCTTGCGAGAGTATATATATATATATTAAGCCTTTAACAAGGCTTGTGAAAAAAAAGAAAGAATGATATTCTTTAACTGAAACATTATAGTTTAATTAAAAGTAAACGAAATAATAAAAATGAAAGGGGAAAATAATAATGAAAAAGACTTATCAATTAACAATAATAGCAGTAATTTTTTTATTAATAATTGCTCTACCATCTATTGTAAAAGCAGATACACTAACATGGAAGGATGAGAGTCAAGGAATAGAATGGCAATACGAACTTGATGAAAATAATAATGTTATAAATTTAAATTGTGCCGACAAAGTATCGGTTGCGGGAAAGGTAGTAATTCCTTCAGAAATTGATGGAAAAAAGGTTGTTTCACTTCTTGGAACAAAGTATCCATGGACCTCTAATGATGCAATTTTTAAAAACTGTGCAGGATTAATTGAGGTGAGTATTCCAAATTCGATATCTCAAATTCCTGATTCAGCATTTTATAATTGTGTAGGATTAAAAAGTGTAACTATTCCAGATAATATCAATTTAATTGGTGAGTATGCTTTTTATGGATGCACAGGAATTGCAGATATAACATTTTCTAAAGAATTAAAAAGTATAAAAGAATTTGCATTTAAAAATTGTGCTGGAATAAAAACGTTGAATTTGCCAGAAAAATTAGTAAGTATTGGAGAAAGTGCATTCGAAGGATGCTCAGGATTAAAAAAATTAAATATTCCAAATAGTGTTACAACAATAGAGCAAGAAGCATTTAGGGAATGTTCTGGAATAACAGAAGTGACACTTTCAAATCAGCTTACAAGAATTAATATAGGAACATTTTATAAATGCTCTAGATTAACAAGTATAATTATTCCAGACTCAGTAACTACAATTAGCAGTACTTCATGGGATTGGGAAAAAGCATTTGGAGGATGTACAAATTTAGAGAAGATTTTAATACCAGATTCAGTTGCAACAATTTCAACTGGTTCATTTGATGGATGCTCTAAGTTGACAATATACGGGAACGATGGGATGAAATCAAAAGAATTTGCTGAAGAGAATAATATAAAATTTGATTATATTGCTAACTGGGACAAAAAGGAAAATGGCGATGATGTTACAGCACCAGCAGTTGAAAAAATTGAAATCTCAGAGGACAGTATAAAGAATTGTACAAAAGATACCAATACAAAGTCATATATTGCACCAGCTAATACAAAGATTATAATCAATGTAAAATTCAGTGAAAATCTTGTTGGAAACACAATGCCAAGCTTGGTAATAAAATTTGGAGATTCGAAGGAAATTGAATTAACAAACGGAGTTCTTGGAGGTTCAACAATATCATATTCTTATACAATAAAAGCAGAAGATAAAGGTACAATAAGTGCAGTTAATTTAAAAGGCGGAGATTTAAAAGATGCAGCAGGAAATGTAGCTGTACTAAGTTGTCCAAATATAAACATTCAATATAGTGAATATTCATTATATGCAAACGGTTCTTTAAGTGAAAATGTACCAGATAACAAAGATGACCAAAAACAAGATGACACAAACAAGGATAATACGAATAAAGACAATACAAACAAAGATAATACAAGCAAAAATGATACAAATAAAGATAACAACAAAAATAATGAGAAGAAAGATAATACAACAGCAACTGGAAATATTCCACAAACAGGTATGAATTATACTGTTATCAGTATAATTGCATTAATAGCAATAATTTCAATAGTAAGTTATAAAAAATATATAAACTATAAAGATGTAAAATAAAAGGAGTAAGAAAATGTTTGGAAATTTATTAGAAAAATTAAAAAATCCTGTAACAACAGTAATAGAAAAATCACAGGAAGAAGATTTAAAAAAATCAGGAATAAAATTAGCAATTATATCAGCTGTAATGGCTTTAATAAGCACAATTTCATCAGTAATATCAATATGTACAAAATATTCAAAAAAAGGCTGGTATAGTTATTACAGTTCATCAGAATTAAGTGAGATGAGATGGGACGCAATAAAAAATGCAGAATTATTTACAGGATTCTTAAAAACAGCAGTAATATCAGCCATAGTAATTGCATTGATTGCTTTAGTGTTATTTATAATAGCTAAAATAGTAAAAAGTCCAAAGGAATATGCAAGTAATTTATCTATGATAAACAATACAACAATTATATATGCAGTAGGAAGCGTATTAAAATTAATACTTTCATTAATATATGCACCACTTGGATTATTAGTATGGTATGCAGTTACAGTATATGCATCATTTACATTAATAAATGCATTTAGAGATACATTAGAGGTTGAAAGCACTGATACATTAGTTTTAGCAACAACAGGAGTATTTAGTGCAATAATAGTGATATTAGCTATTGTATTATCAAGTATATTAAAGGTTTCATTTGGTGATATATCGGATATATTTTCTTTATTAAATTTTTAATATAAAGCTTAAAAAAAGATATATATTGGGCGAAAAAACCTATATATATCTTTTTATAAATATGAAAAGGAGAGTATATGCTAAGCATATACAAAATAGAATGATGATGATTTTAATAGTATTGGAAAAAAAATAAATAAAAGATAATTTTGAAAAGACTAAAGGAGAATTTGAAAAACTTATTAGTGAATATAAAAAAATAATATAATTAAAATGTTATAAAAAATTTCTTATGAACATATAAAAGTATTCATAAGAAGTTTTTTATGTTACTATCTTAATATTCGTTTGAAAAATATGCAATAGATGCTCATTATTCGTTTGAAAAATATGCAATATATGTTCAACATTCGTTTGAAAAACTTGCATTTTACTTTGCCGAATGTTATAATATGAACAGGAGGCATAAGAATATGTTGAAAAGAAAGATATATCAATCATTAATAGATTGGAAAAATCAAGGAGAAAAAATGTGTCTTGTAGTAAAAGGAGCTAGACAAGTTGGTAAAACTTTTATTATAGATAAATTCGCTAGGGAAAATTACGAAAATTATGTATATATAAATTTTGATGAGAATCCCGGTTATAAAGCTATTTTTGATGGCGATTTAGACGTAAATAATTTAATAAAACAAATATCACTTAGAGTACCAAATGCGAGCCTAGTACCATATAAAACAATAATATTTTTAGATGAAATTCAAAATTGTCCAAATGCAAGAACTGCACTTAAATTTTTAGCATTAGATAAAAGATTTGATGTGATTGCATCTGGATCATTGTTGGGAATTAATTATAATGAGGTTGAATCGTTTCCGGTAGGATATACAGAACAGCTTGAAATGTATTCTCTTGATTTTGAAGAATTTTTATGGGCAAATGGAATAACAGAGCAGAGCATATTAGATGTTAAACAATTTTTTGATAAAAAAGAAGTTGTTCCACAAGCAATGCACGAAAGAATGATGGAGTTATTTAAGGAATACATTGTAGTTGGTGGAATGCCAAGAGTTGTGAATGACTTTGTACAAAATCATAATTTTGCAAACGTATTAAGAATTCAAAAAGCAATTATCAGTGATTATGAAGATGACATAGCAAAATATGCCGAGGGGGCTGAAAAAGCTAAAGCAAGAGCTTGTTTTTTATCTATTCCAAAACATTTGGCAAAGGACTACAAAAAATTTAGATATAGTTTAGTTATGCCAAGTGGTAGTTCAAGAAAATATGCTGGAAGCCTTATGTGGTTATATGATGCTGGGATAATAAATTTCTGCCATAACCTAGAAATTCCTCAATTGCCATTAGAAGGAAATTCGAGAAGCGATACATTTAAGGTTTATATGAGAGATACAGGTTTGCTTGTAGCAATGCTTGACGATGGTACGCAAGAGGATATTATAGATGGAAATCTTGGAATATATAAGGGAGCAATATATGAAAATATAATAGGAGATATACTTGCTAAAAAAGGAAAAAAATTATATTATTTTGAGTATAATTCTACTCTCGAGGTTGATTTTTTTATTAGATTTGAAAGAGTAATTACGGCTATAGAAGTAAAATCATCTGGAAATAGTAAGTCAAAATCGCTTGAAACTGTAATGGATAAGTATGATGTAACCAAAGGAATTAAATTAGCTCCATCAAATTATGGTAAAAAAGGTAAAATTGATATTTTTCCAATTTATATGGCTATGTTTTTATAATAAAATAAATCTTTTATGAATATATTAAAAATAATTAATATTTTCATAGGAGATTTTTATGTTTGTAATTAATAAAAAAAGAATAATATTTTTAACACTTGCAATATTTTTGCCTATTGGTATGTTTGTGCTTCAAACAGCAGGCAACATAAATACTAATAAAACAGTTGAAACTATGGCTACACCAGTAAGTAGTAAGACAATAATTATAGACGCAGGTCATGGTGGTGAAGATGGCGGGGCCGTAAGCAATAATGGAATTAGCGAGGCTGAAATTAATTTAAAAATAGCTCTAAAATTACAACAATTATTAGAACAAAGTGGCTCAAATGTTGTACTCACAAGGTCGGACAATAATGCGATTTATGATATAGATAAGAAAACTTTAAGAGAAAAGAAAAATTCAGACATAAGAAATAGAGTTAAAATTGGAAACAATTCCTCTGCTGATATATTTGTTAGCATACATTTAAACAAAATACCAGAAAACCAGTATTATGGTTGGCAAACTTTTTTTAAAGATGGTAATGAAGATGGAAAGAGACTAGCCAATTGTATACAGAACAATCTAAATGAAACAATACAAAAGGAAAATAAGAGAACGCCACTAAAAATTAATAATGTGTATATAATAAAACACGTTGAGATTCCAACAGTTATTGTAGAATGTGGTTTTTTATCAAACCATGAAGAGGAAAAGCAATTACAACAGGCAGAGTATCAAACAAAACTTGCATGGGGGATATATAATGGAATAATGGAGTATTTTTAAGTTATAAAAACATTATGAGATTTTGTCTATAATCAGTACTTGAAAAAATGTGAGTCATATTTAATATAAAATTTGCAGAAGGGTGTTGAAAAATTTTATCTTGTATGGTATTCTCAATTTAGAAAATAAATGAAGGGAGGACTTTAATATGTATGATTCTACATATGCTGATATGACAACATTTGCTTCAGTAGCTACTCTTGCGTCTTTAATAAGTACATATAGTATGGTTTTTGTAGCTTTTTATGTACTTATAATTGTTGCACAATGGAAAATATTTGTTAAAGCTGGTCAAGAAGGATGGAAAGCATTAATTCCAATATATAATGTAGTTGTTCTATATAAAATAATAGGACTTTCACCATGGTTATTGTTATTATATTTATTATCAGCTATACCAGTTGTTGGCTGGATTATAACAGTTGCTTTATCTGTAGTTTCTATGGTAAAACTAGGCAGGGCATTTAATCAATCAACAGCGTTTATATTTGGACTTTTACTATTAAGCCCAATATTCCAAATGATATTAGGATTTGGAAAAGCTGAATATGTTGGAAATTCAAATAATGATACAACAAACACATCAGTTCAATAATATAATAAAATTATCCACCTAAAAGGAAAAAATGTGTAAAACATTTTCCAATAGGTGGTTTTTTTTTACTTTAAAAGCTAGTATTCCCTAGAAAAATAAGAAAAATAATCTAAAAATGTAACATAAATGTAATAAATTTTAGTAAACACAATATCCGTATGCAAATATGGCACAAAGCCAGAAATACCAACATTTTCCGCCTTGAAAGACTTTTAGTTATTTACTATAATATATATAAATATAAAAAGTATAAATGTATGAAATAAAAGAAATTTACAATTTTTAACCAAATTTGTATCAAGAAGGGAGAGCAAGAATAAAAATGAGAAGAAAGGGAGTAAGAATTCTAGCAATATTTATATTGATTTGCATTAATATTAGCATTTTTTCTAGAGTAAATGCTGATACTATTAATGTTGCGCTAGAGAGTGAAGAATATGCGATTTCACAAAAAAGCTTAACAATAAGCAGAATTATACCTAAAACAGATATTGAAGAATTCAAGCAACAATTTAATTTAGAGAAAGAAAAAGTTCATGTTTATGCCAAGAATGGTACTACTGAGATGAAAAATGGAGTTATTGGAACTGGAATGAAAATTCGCTTTGATAACATAGATAATGAGTATACTGCATGTGTTATTGGAGATATAAATGGTGATGGAGAAATTTCTCAGTATGAAATAAGTAAAGCAATAAAACATGTTGTTGGACTTGAAGCTCACCAATTATCTGGGATAAATGCAACAGCAATAGATGTTGACGGAGACGGAGAGATTACACAAAAAGATGTTAGTATTTTAATAAAATATGTTGTTTATGGAAAATTGGATATTGATGGGAAAAAGACCCCAACAGCTCCAATTATAAGTGTTTTATCTGGAGAACAAGGGAAAAATAATTGGTATACTTCTAGTGTTGAACTACAGATAAATAAACCAGAAAAATCTCCTGTAAAAATTGAATATATGGTATTAGAAATTACTGGAACGGAAAATATTCAAGAAACACAAATTGACGAGGATAAAAAGATAACAATTCAACAAGATGGAACATATGAAGTAAAAGCTTATAGTGTTTCTGTAATTGGAACAAAATCTGAACTTGCAACATTGACTGTAAAAATTAATAAAACTTCACCAATAAATGCTGAAATAGTAGCGACTCTTGGAAGCGAAGATGGAACAGAATACATATTTGGCGAGACAGCTAAACAAAATATATATGTTAAAGAAAGAGAAGAAACTGAAAACAAGATAACAATTGAAGCACAAGGGGCAAATGAGATTCAAGCAGGAACGAGTTTACCGATTGTGTTAGAAAACGAGGGAAAAACAAAATTAATTGTTTCAACCGAGAATGAAGCAGGTTTAGTAACAAAAAGAGAATATACCGTCATTATAAATAAACAAATAAAAAGACCAGGAAGTTTAACTTTAAAATTAAACGATGCAAATGGAAATGAATATAAATCTAATACTTGGACAAATCAAAATGTTTATATGGAAGTTGCACAAGGTGGTCAAAATATAGTAACAACGTTTAAAGTTGATGGAACGGTAGCCATTGAAGAAAGGTCTGAACCACTAACAATTACTCAAGAAGGATTATATACAATTACAGTTATAAATAGAGATGATGTGGGAAATGAAAGCCAATCATCGTTAAAAGTAAAAATTGATAAAACAGCTCCTACCGCACCAGTATTACAAATTGTAAAAGGTGAAAAAGATAAAGAAGATAATGAATGGTATAAAGGAGATGTAAACCTTAGAATAATAGAATCTACAGAAGATGAAGGTGGTTCTGGAATTAGCCATGCAACATATGAAGTAAGCGGGGCAGTAACCGTGCCAGAAAGTAAAACAAATGGACAAGAAATGTCGATTGTTAGAGAAGGTATTTATACAATAACAATATATGAATATGATGTGGCAGGTAATAAATCAGAAGGTGCTACACAAATAGTAAAAATAGATAAAACAGCGCCTCAAAATATACAATTAGTAGCAAGCCAGATAACAGGAAAAACGTTCCACATACAAGCTTCATCAGGTGAAAATTTATCTGGAACAGCAAAGTATCAATTATATATAGATGGAAAATTATATAAAGAAGTAAATTCTAATGAAAATACTGCAGATTTTGATATAGTAGAACAAAGCTCAAAAACTCATGATGTAATGGTAAAAATTACAGATGTGGCTGGAAATACAGACAGTAAGACAATACAAGTAAATATGGTAAGATTAAACATAAATGAAATTGATCATATAGAATTCCAAGTAAATAGTTTTATTCGTACAAATAATGGAAGTACGGTAGCAAACGGAGCAGACTTCCTAATATCAGATACCAGCTTATCAGATGCTTCTAAATTTATACAAGTAAATTCAGAAACAGTACAAACCAAAGGAACAATATCTGGAATTATTAAACTAGTAAGAAAAGATGGAGAAGTTGTAAATGCATTGGAATACTTCCCAGAGGGATTAAAAATAGAAGTTTCTCAATATTCTAATGGAAGTGGAACTGTATGGCAACACGATGCCAATATAAATATGTTAAATAGTGTAACTTCTAACCAAGGAAAAGAAGAAGGACAAACATACACTGGAACAGTGATTGTTTCAGACAAACAAAATAAAGACAATACATTTAGTGTTTCTGATGAAAAGCAAAAAGGAACAAAAACATATACAAGACTAATTATAAAAAGCGTTACTTTAAATGATAAAAATATACCATTTAGAATAACAAGTAATGTAATATAAAAAGAAGGAGGGAGTAAAATGAGAATTGTTAAAAAAGTTATATCAGCATTTATAATAATTACATTAGTAAGTTTAATGCCAATATCACTTTACATGAATAGTTCAAATGCGGCTAGTAATGTACAATTGTCACTTACTCCAACTCCGTACATTGATGTTGTGCTTGCTAAATCTAAAACTAGTACAGACCTTACAAATTTCCAATCTGACCTTCTTACAGCATTGGAAAAACAAGGAATAAATAAAAATCAAGTTAAGATAAGCGCGATAGAAGCTCAAAATGTAAACATTGCTGAAGGATTTGAATGGCAAAAAGATGTATCATCAACAATAGGTAGCATAAGCATTACAAATGGTGGAAAAAATGTTGAGATGAGAGGAAACAGAACCAAACCGGGAAAGAATGCTATATGGATTATACCAGGACAAGCACAAGAGCAAGAATTTAATTTCTCATATAATATTGATTATGGAGATAGTTTTAATGCTGCTGGTATGCTTTTAAGGGTAAAACAAGATGGAAATACTCTTACAGGTTATATGCTAAGTTTTAATAATACATGGACCAGTGCCGCAGGCGGCCAATTGGGGGCAATATGGAAATTTACATATGGAATAGGAAGCAATTCAAGCAATATGACAAAAACATTATTAAAAGGACTTAGCATAAATAAAAGTGGAACTTTAAATGTTAAAGTAACTGATTCTGAAATTGAAGTATCGGGTGGAGGACTAAGCTCTACGGAAACATATACATTTACAGAAGAATATGGGAATGGTTATGGATTTTTCTCTGACCACTATTCACATGATTGTAGTAGAATTGGTAGCTTTGCTTTAACTAACATAAATTTAAAAACAACAAATGTAAGAAAATTAGAAGATGTTTTAAGAGAACCAGACTGGAGAGAAGAAGCAATAAAAGTGTTGGTAAACGTAAATGATGTAGTAAACCAACAATTAAACAACCCAACAACCTTAGGAGAATTATTAACAAGAACAATAAACGACGAAATTTATTACACTGCATGGGGACAAAGGGTTAATAAGACTCAATCCGAACAATTTATAAAAGCAAATAATAATAATGGTATATTTATAAATAATACAAATTATACTAATAGCATAAATCAAACAGCGCAATATATAAAAAGCTTGATAAATCAAAGGAAATCATCAGAGTATGTAATATTAAATGAAAATACTATATTGTCGGCAGCAGATTCTAGCATTATGAAGAACACGGCTAATAGCCAGTATCCATATGGAAAATGGAAAGTTGTTCACGATTGTGAATATTACGAAAATAATATGGGGCAATATGCTAAATCGGGGCAATATATTTCCGATATGATAACTAGTTTTGATAAAACAGGTAAATATGAAATTTACTACGAAGATCAATCAACACAACCATCGGTAATATATGTTCATCGTAGACCGGTTGCAGAAATAGACGTTAAAAGAAATGGAAATAGTGTTACTTTAACGAGTTTGGGTTACGACTTGGATAGTTATTCTAAAAATAGGGGAATTTCTGAAGAAGAATGGAAATATAGAAAAGTTGGTGAAACCACATGGACGAATGGAAAATTAACATCTATAACAAGTGGGGTTGATTATCTTGTGCAATTAAGAGTAAAGGATTACCAGAATACATGGAGTGCACCTGTGAGTAAATATATTACAACTAATAATGTACAACCAATCGCCTCATTTAAAATAAAAAATAATAATGTATCAATTTATGAGAATGTTGAAGTCGTAGATGGTTCTTATGACCCATATGGAGGAACAATTACATCAAGAAAATGGACTGTATTTAAAGATGGTACACAAATTTACGAAGGTAGCACTGTATTACAAAATTATTTAAACTATGGTACTGGAAAATATACGATGAAATTGCAAGTAACAAATAATAGAGGAATGTCATCTGAGACATTTAGTAGGAATTTTACTGTGATTCCAGATGATGAGGCTCCAGAATTTGTTGCAACACCAACTTCATGCGATTGGCAATCAAGTGTAACAGTAAATGTTAAATTTTCAGATAGATTAGGCAGTGGATTCAAAAGTTACCAATATGCAATTACTAATAGCCAGAGTACTCCTTCGAGTTGGAGCAGTGCAATTGCTAAGAGTACAGATAATATAAAAATAACTCAAACTGGTATAATGTATATACATATAAAAGCAGTTGATAATGCTGGAAATACGAGTGCGGATAGAGCTGTGGGACCATTTAAAATAGATAATGTTGCCCCAACAGGAAGTTTGAGTCACAGTCCAACAAATTGGGTAAACACAGATGTAAAAATACATTGGAGTGTAGCAGATGCAAATAGTGGATTTAAACAAATAAAGTTGCCAGATGGAACAATTAAAACAACAGCAACAGGAGATTACACAGTATCACAAAATGGAACATATACATTTATAGTATCTGATGTTGTTGGAAATACACTA
>CAKOZB010000020.1 GCA_934131055.1 uncultured Clostridia bacterium
TCCTGAATTTACATTACTTGCTAAATTTTGTGCTTGTGTTCTTGTTACATATGTGTATGGATATGCATCTGCTTTTGTTACTGGTGCTGTACTTGGCATAGTATATTTTCCATCTGAATTTTTGTCTGTATTACTTGTTCTATTCGTTCCTGTTGTTTCTATTCCTGCTTCGTATCTTCCTACATAAAATCCTCCATTTTCATATACACTTTTTAACATACTGTTTTTTAAATTATTATATGCTGTTGCATCTGCAAACCAACCTACATTTTTGTCATCAGCATAATATACATCTGAATAACCAGATGCTGTTACATAGGTACTTGTATAGTTCTTTAGGTCAGTTTCTATATTTGTATAATCTGTATCTGTAAATGTTGTTTTTCCAAGTCCTGTTGTTTTATAAACTGCTGTTGTTCTTGGTACTACTATCCACACATATTCATTTCCACTTGCATCTTGTATTACTAATCCTGTATCTATTGTTCCTTCTTTTTTTGTAAATGTATTATCTGGGAAATATGGGGCTGTTTCTGCTGTTGCTTCTGCTGGTACTTTTGTGTCTGTTCCACTTCCTCCAGCTCCACCATTTCCGCTACCACTTCCAGTACTTCCATTTCCAGCTAGTGCACCTTCCATTTCGCTTACCAAACCATTCATTCCTTTTAAGTCATTTTGGCTTGCTTCTGCAGATTTTGTTTCTGCTTCTTTTGCTTTTGCTATTATTCCGTTATTGCCTAGTACTAAGTTAATACTTACTCCTGCAAGAATTAACAAAACTACTATTGTAACGACTAACGCAACTAAGGTTATACCCTTATTATTTTTCATGTTGTTCTCCTCCTCGTATAATTATTTTATAAAACTTATTTGCATAAATTTTATAAACATATTATTTTTTATTACTTATGTACTTTTTATTATTTTCAACTATTTCTTAAGTTTTTATTCATAATTTTTTCTTTTTTCGTACATACATCTACCACGTATATATTTGTTGCACTAATCGTATTTATTTCTATATACGTTATAGATATAAATACTTCACCTAGATGATATCATTATTTTCACACCAGTGTAATAGTTTTTTCTTTAACTTTTTCAATTTGTCATTTTTTGTTGAATTTTGTCGTATTGCGAATTTTATATTTTGTAAAAAATTTTTAAAAAGTAAACATTTTCATCTATACATAAAAAATCCCCAGACTTTCAATTTCCTTGAAATCTGAGGATTTATTTAAACTTTATTATATTTTTTGTTTATGCTATAATTTTTTCTGCCTATTCTAATTCCATTTTTCCATCTGCATCTACATATGCATATGTTTTTTGTGTACTTTCTAATATTTCTTCTCTTTCTCTTTCTTTTATTATATTAGAGATTCTTAGCTGTGGAGCTTCTATTGAAGATGCCGCTATTATTGCTTCTTTGTTGCCTTTTGCACCAGCATGTGCAAGGCCTCGCAAGTCTCCTAGAACTATTATGTTTTCTCCTGCTATTACTTCTGCCCCATCGTTTACGTCTCCTAGTATTACTAGACTTCCTTCAAATTCTACTTTTTGTCCAGACCTCACTGAACCTCTATGAAATTTTGTCTCTGATGTTGCTATTTCTTTGCAATATGTTTTTGTAATTCCGTGTAGTCCTAATGTTCTTGGGCTATCAAATTTTATTTTTACATCGAGGTGCTTTTTTATTAACTCTTGTATTTCGTCTATTTCTCTATTTTTTAGTACTTTTCCTGTTATTACTATTGGTGTTTTTTCACTCTGATATAATTTTTTTAACTCTGGTATTTTCTTTCTTAATGAGTACATTATATCTTCTTGTGAAAAGTCTTCATTTATTTTTATTACTATGTTGTCTTTTTTTAGATTTATTGTTATGCAACTTTTCATATTTACATCCTCTTTTATATTAATATTTGCACTTTCTATTTTAGCTTTATCAGATGTTCATTTTTAGTTTATTATTTGTACTGTTGGTATTGCTGTTGTATTTTCTGTAACTTGGTTTGTGTTCATTCCAAAGTATTGGGCTATTATGTCTCTTGCAACTTCTGCTGTGTAGCTTCCGTGACCACCGTTTCTAACGAATACTACTATTGCAATTTCTGGGTCATCGAATGGTGCAAAACCAACAAACCATGCGTTTGTTTTGCCTTGTACACCTGTTTGGGCAGAACCTGTTTTTCCTCCTACTTCTATGTTGAAGTTTCTGAAGGTTGAATATGCTGTTCCTCCAGATTCGCTTGTAACTCCCCTCATTCCTTCTAGTATGGCTTCTATGTTTTCTTCTTTGAAGTTCATTTCTTCTACATTTTCTTGTTGTAAACCTAGCTTCTCATTTACATATGATTCGTATTCGTCTCTTGAAACTTCGCTTCCGTCTGGGTTTATTATAGATTTTACTATTGTAACATCTAAGTTTTTACCTCTATTTGCTATCATTGCAACATATTTTGCCATTTGTAATGGAGTAAATGTGTTGTAACTTTGACCTATTGCAGCAGAAATTGTTTCACCTGGATTCCATACTCTGTTTTCTTGTTTTGCAATTCCGTTACTTGCAAGTACACCATCAATTTCTCCTTTAAGCTCAATTCCTGTCTTGTGTCCTAAACCTAAATAATATGAGTATTTTGCAAGATTATCTATTCCAAGTCTATCTCCTAAATCGTAGAAGAAGTAGTTACACGAGTGTTCTATTGCCTGCGATACATTTAAGTATCCATGTCCATATCTATTCCAGCATTTCCAAGAGCTGTTATACTTTCTAAATACTCCTGTATCATTTATTTTTGTTTTTGGGGTAATTGTACCTGTTTCGAGTCCTGCAAGTGCTGTTACCATTTTATATGTAGAACCTGGAGAATACATTGCAGATATTGCCTTGTTTTCCAATGGTTTTGTATCTCCGTTTATATAGTAATTCCATGTATTTGTGTCTATTCCATTTACGAAAGCAGATGGGTCGTAGTCTGGATAACTTGCCATCGCGATTGCCTCGCCTGTTTTTACATTTAAAACAACTGCTGCACCTGCATCTGCTGGGTTATTTTCTTGCGAAAATCCATGGTTTGCAATTTTATTTATGTTGTCTGCCAGTGCCTGCTCTGTTACAGCTTGTAATTTAGAATCTATTGTTAATATTACATCAGAACCAGAAACAGCTTCTTTTGATACATATTCGTCTGTTATTGTACCATCAACATTCATGTCTATTTGCTTTACGCCATCTGTTCCCTTTAAGTATTTTTCAAATACATATTCAATTCCAGATTTTCCTATGATATCGTTCTGATTATATATGTCTTCGTTGCCTTCAAGCTCACTACTTTCTATTCTACCAATTCTCCCTAATATATGAGAAGCTGTTGTTTTTAGTGGATAGACTCTTACTGGAGTTTCAACAACCTCTACACCAGAAAACTCTGCATTTCTCTCTTTTATCTGCTCTAAACTTTGTCTGCTTATATTGCTTGCTATTTCTATAGATTTTGTACTGCTATAACCTTTATATGATATTTCATATCTTATTGCTAGTATTTTTCTTATATCTTCTACATTGTCAGATGTAATATCATATTTATTTTTAAAATAGCTAAAGGCTTCTTCTGCAGTTGCATCTTCATCTATGTTGTTCGCTTTTTTCCACTTTTTCTGACTCTCTTCTTCTTCCAATTTAAACCTGTATGGACTAACATCTATAAGGAAGTTATCCACATATAAGTCACCGTTTGTGGATAATATGTTTAACAATTTCAATATTGTTGTGTTTAAAGTCTCGTTGTTAACCTTTGTTTTATATAAAACTATTGAATACTGGGCATCAACTGATGCAAGCATTGTTCCAGAACTATCTTTAATACTTCCTCTATCTGCCTTTAGTACACTTTCCCTTGTAAGCTTTGTATTTGAAGTTTCCCTATACTCTTCTCCATGCACAATTTGAAGATTAAATAATTGAGCAAGTAGCACAATTCCAACTATATATACTAATATTGTTAATATATTATATCTAATTCTATCATTTTTAGCTTTTTCTTTTCCCAATTAATCACCTTCTTACAAATAAAACTAAATTTTAGTATTTCTATTTTTAAAATTTACTGTGTAATAATTTATCCATTAGAAAACTTTGCACAATATTATTAATAATTTAAAAATATCTTGTTAAAATAAACTTATCATCAAATAAATTTTCTACATAATATCCAGCTTTTTTTATTAATGGATATATTATTATTGTTATTAATGTGTTAAACACAAGCTCAACAAGAAGTATTTTTGAAAATGCCAATATTTCAATTGTTCCTTCTGTTCTAAGCATTGTAAAAATATATAAAACTGTTTCATAGATTGCTGTTGTAATTATAACCATTAGTGTTACTATAAAACGACTATCTTTTGAAAAATTTTTACTCAATATCTCGCCAATTAGTCCAATTGCACCTAGTGCAAAAGCAGATATTCCGACGGTTTTGCCAAGTATTATATCTAAATATAGCCCAAACGCAAACCCGAATACTACTCCTAATTTTCTTTTCATGAACAAGCCTATAAATAGTACAAGAATTACGTATAGATTAGGCATTATACCAGCTATGTTGAACCAAGTAAAAAAATTTGCTTGCAAAAAATATATTAAAAAAAATATTAATACTAAACATAGTATTGTAATTGTTTTTTTCATCGTTGTACGTTGAAAAATAATTACAATTTTGGCTACGTCAAATTTCATTCAAAACGCGGTTACATACAACAAGTATGCGCCCTTACCTTTTGAATTCATTTTCCTTGCCAAAATTTAATCCTTTTCCAACTCAGCTCCTTTCATAAAAAATACGTTTACTATTTAATAATTACTAAAACCGTCTCCAACTTATCAAAATTAACGGCAGGTTCTACTAAAATATATCTGTTAGTTAAATTTTTTGTTTCTATTATTTGTTTTACGGTTCCTATTGTAATTCCCTTTGGATAAATTCCACCTAACCCAGAGGTTTCAACCTTGTCACTTTCTAATAATGCCGCAGAAGTTGGTATATATGTTCCTTTTAGCATGTTTGAGTTTTCTAGATTTCCTTTTATTATAACAGAATCTCTTGCTGTTCCAACTACGCTACTTACCGCACTAGATGTATCTAATAAAGTTTGTACCTTTGCAGTTGTATCTGTAACAGAAATTATATGTCCGACTAATCCTGCATCGGCAATTACTGGCATTCCAACATCTACACCATCATTTTTACCAATGTTTATTACTATTATGTTGCTGTAGTTACTTGTATTTTTATTAATTACATAGCCCGGAATAGTTGTGTATTCTGTATATTTATCTTTTAAATTTACATATTCTTTTAATGTTTCATTTTCAGACTTTATTACTTCCAATTCTCTTAAAGATTTTTCAAGTTCACTGTTACGCTCTTTTAAAGTTTTATTTTCTTCTTTTATAGTTGCAAGGTCTGAGAAAAATGTACTATTTCCACTAAATTTATTCTTTATGTAAGTAATTCCATTTTGAACTGGCATTACAAAAGAACTTAATGCTCCTCCTATATGTGAAAAATCTTCAATTTTTATGTTTGAAATAATTACAATTACAACTAAAACTATAATAGTAATGACTACTCCTATTATGCCGGTTTTCTTGTTCTTATACATATATTTTCCTTTCCATTATCTTCTTCTATTCCTAATCAACGCCGTTCTAAGCTTGTCCATATCTTCTATTGTTTTGCCAGTTCCATTTGCTACACAATCAAGTGGTCTATCTGCTATATAAACTGGAATTTCTATTTTTTGAGAAATTAATGTATCTATTCCTTTTATTAAAGCTCCTCCACCTGTTAGCACTATTCCACGCTCTATTATGTCTGATGCTAGCTCTGGTGGTGTTTTTTCAAGGGTTGCTTTAACTAAATCTATAATTTTTTCTATAGAAGGAGCCATTGCCTCTTGAACTTGCTCTGATGTTACAATTTTGTTCTCTGGTAATCCTGTTGTTAGCTCTCTACCTCTTATTTCCATAGATTTTTGTGTTACTAGCGGAATTGCACAACCAAGTTCAAGCTTCACCTGCTCTGCTGTTGTGCCTCCTACTGCTAGATTTAGATTATTTTTTATATAATTAATAATCTCATCATCCATGGTATCTCCTGCAATTCTTATAGAATCGCTTACAACTATTCCACCTAGAGATATTACGGCTACTTCAGTTGTTCCTCCACCTATATCTACTACCATATTTCCTGTTGGTTCTGCTACATCTATTCCTGCACCAATTGCTGCCGCCATAGGTTCTTCTATTAAATACACTTCTCTTGCTCCAGCTTGAGTTACAGCCTCTTCGACGGCTCTTTCTTCGACCTCTGTAATTCCAGATGGAACTCCTACTACAACTCTTGGTCTTCCAGCATTATATCTTTTACAAACTTTTGTAATTACATTTTTAATCATCATCTGTGCTGCAGTAAAATCTGCAATAACACCGTCTTTCATTGGTCTTACTGCCCTAATTTGTTCTGGAGTTCTGCCAAGCATCTCCTTTGCTTCATGTCCTGTTGCAACAATTTGGTTGTTTTGTCTATTTATTGCCACAACAGAAGGCTCGTTTAGAACTATTCCCTTTCCTTTTATTGTTAGCAAAATGTTAGATGTTCCTAAATCCATCCCTATGTCTTTCGATACAAATGTAAAAAAATTCATTGTTTACCTCAATCCTCCTATTGAAAATACGCTTGTGTATCTTTCGTTTCCAATTACAATGTGGTCTAATAGCTCTATGCCTAATAATGCAGCCGCATTATATAATCTTTTGGTTGTTTCTATATCTTCTTGGCTCGGTGTTGGGTCTCCGCTTGGATGATTATGTACCAAAATAATCTTCGGTGCTCCCATCTTTGTTGGTTCTGCTAATATATCTTTTGGATTTATTGTTGCCGAATTTGTGCCACCATATGACACATTTATAATTTTAATTAGCACATTTTTTGTATTTAAAACTAGTACTTTTACTTTTTCTCTTTTTTCGTATTTCATCTCATTCATCAGCAAATTTGCCACTGTTGCAGATGACCTTATACATACATTGTTATCATTTAGTGGTTTTGAAATTCGCTTTGCCATTTCGCATACAGCTTTAATCTGAATCGCCTTAACTATTCCTATTCCTTTAATTTTGGTTAGCTCTTCTAGTGAAATATCTTGCAAAAACTGAATGTTCTCTTTATTTTTACTTTCTATTGATAAAATTTCTTGTGCGAGTTGTATTGATGTTTTCTCTTTTGTTCCTGTTTTTATTATTACTGCTAATAATTCTGAATTTGATAAATTTTCAATTCCATACATTTGTGCCTTTTCATATGGCCTTTCAGTTGATGGTAATTTTTTTATAGTCAATATAAATCCTTTCCACCACTATATATCTATAAAACTTATAAAGCTTTTCTATATATGAAAATTGAAATTATTACGCCAATTATGCTTGCAATGTTTATTTTAAACATTAATGCAAATGTTACTTTTGCTATTCCTAAGTCAAGTACAAGTGGTGAATTTGCAGATAGTCCAAATTCTTGACCATATGATAGCCACCATAGGAAGTCAACCCCTGATGTAAGTTGCCCTATTAAACCTCCTATAACAAGTCCTGCTAAAATGAATAGTATACATATCCATGTATTTTTGTTTTTCATGTTTTTATCCTCCGTTTTTTATTACGAATTAGTTTTATGTAAAGTTCTATCTTCTACGGATACAACGTTTTTCTAATTCAATTTTACATTTTGTATTATATCTTGAAATCGAGTTTTTTTCAATACTAAAACTTAAATATATTTTTTCATTTTCGTCAAATTTCGCTTTATTTTTTACTTTTTATGTGGTATATTAAATATTACATTTATTAGATAATAGTAATATAATATATAAACACAATATTTCCATATTTTGTTCATTTAATTAGATATATTTTAGTAGTATAATATAAGTATATCTTAGGAGGTACTAAATGAAGTTTGAGAAAATTAATGATGATAAAATAAAAATAACATTAAGTAGTGCAGATTTAGAAGCAAACGACTTAGATTTACACTCTTTTATGTCAGACTCTAGTGAAACACAATCATTGTTCTTATCTGTTCTAGATAAAGCAAAAAAAGATTATGGTTTTATTACAGATAATTATCAGCTAAAAGTTGAAACATATGCTTTAGATAATGGAACATTTATGCTCACAATTACAAGAAGTCGTTCAAAAAATGAACCTGAAAGAAAAAAATTTAAAGTATCTAGAAAAGTTCCTAATATGTCAACAGCTTCTCTAATATATAGGTTCAATACATTCGAGGATTTTTGCAATTTTGCAGATTTTTTATCCACATCTGAGCTTGGAAATGTGGACAAAATTTCAAAATCTTCATTGCTATACTCGTATAATGATTACTACTATTTAATCTTTAACGACGTAAACGTGAAATTTCCTAATTTAAGGTCATTTTACTCTGCAATAACAGAGTTTGGTACATATATTGAATATTCTGATGCATTAGCTGCTAAATTGCATGAAACAGCAACACTTATAATAAAAAATCATGTAGTAAAAGTTGCAACAAAGTACTTTGTAAAATAGAAAAAAACTTGGAGAATTTAACATTCTTCAAGTTTTTTTATTATTTTAATATACGTAGTTTTGCGGATTTTGTGCTATTCCATTTACTCTTATTTCAAAGTGTAAATGGTTTCCTGTTGAGTTTCCTGTGCTTCCTACTGTTGCTATTGCTTGTCCTTGTGAAACGTATTCTCCAACATTTACTAGCAATGATGTACAGTGCCCATAAACTGTTTGAACACCATTTCCATGTGATATCATTATATAATTACCATATCCTCCGCTGTACCCGTATTGTGATACTGTTACTGTTCCAGCAGCTGCTGCAACTATTTTTGTGCCTTTGCTTGCTCCTATATCTACACCTTTATGCGTTTTTCCCCATCTTGAGCCAAATCTTGATGTTAGCGTTCCAGAAAGTGGTCTTATTAAGCTTATTCCTAAATTAACTTTTGCCCCTGTGTTTACTGATGAAGGCGGAATTGCTGATCTACCTGTTGAAGCCACTTTTTTTACTACCACTTTTGGTTTTTCTTTGTATAAGCTTGCCACACAAGTTTCAACATCTGTGAATGTTGCTTCACTTGTATTATATTTTTCTAATATTGTTATTTTATCACTATTTGTACTCTCTTTCTCTTTTAATTGTTTTACAATGTCCTCTGCATCTTCAAATTTAGATACATAATATTTTTCTTCGCCATCTTCCAATATTGCATAATATCTATAATATGTAGTACCTTGTCCAACTATTTTATTATAAATTTCATCATCATTTGTCTGCACATCTTTTTTTAATAAGCATAATTTGTATTCTGGCATTGAGTCAATTTGAATAAAAGCTAAATTTGCTCCATCACCTTTTTGGATTGCATCATTTATTTTTGCTTGTAATTCACTCTTATTCTGGGTATATCCTATAAACTCTCCATTTAATGAAACTGAATATGTTGGTTTAAAAAAGTATACAATCATCATTCCAATTATTACTACTGACAGTAAAATTAGTACTGCAAGCTTTATAGAACGCCTGATGTGCATAAAAGATTTTTTTAATACGTTTATGATAAACAACTCCTTCTTTATTATTATCAGCAATATTCTATATTAAAATGAAGGATTTTTCAAGTACTTTTTAAAATTTAAATAATTTAAAAAATTCACTTTGTTTGCTTGATTTATACAGAAAAAGTTTGTATAATTACACAAGATAATCAAAACAGAGTGTGGTCGCTTATCTTTTCTAAATTTAGTAAACTCAGAAAAGTCAATAAAGTCAATAATTTTCGAAACAGCATATTAATTTTGTTTTGATTTTTAATACAATTATTAATTTATAATAACAATAAAAATTATATGAAATACTCTAAACTATACTACAGGGGAGGTACACAATATGGAGCAAGTACAAATATTAAAAGCCACTAAAAAACACAAAGAATTTATAATACATGCAAACCAAATGATAGACAATATCAATGGTACATCCACCGTTAGTAATTTAGAATTAAATATAGATACCGATTATTTTTGTGACAACCCAAAGTTTCAATGTTTAATAGCAGAATTTAACAACAAGCCTGTTGGAATGATTTTATACTCTTATTTCTATTGGGCTAGTGACGGTGAGGTATTATGGATTTCTCAAATGTTTGTTGAAGAAGAATATAGAAAAAATGGTATATTTTTTAAATTAGTTGAAAAATTAAAAAAAGAAAATAAAAATATTAAAATTGTTTCTTGTGCTACTGGAAATGAAAATAAAAAAATGCAAAGAATATTACAATATTATAATGCACATGAAATAAATTTAAAGTTTTATTATAAGATACTATAAAAATCACACATTGTTCAATGCCAAATATCGATTTAGTTATTTATAAAAAGAGCAGTCCTATTATTAGGTTTCTGCCCTTTTTCTTTATTGCAATTCATTTTTTACTGTTAGTATTTCTGTTGGTGTTGCTGATTGTGCTGGTTTGTAGTAGCCTTTTGTTTGTGCTACTTTGAATAGTTCGTATTGAAAGCTTTCATCATTATTTCTTATTTGTTGTATTGTTTGTCTTAATTGCATATTTTCTGCTTCTGATATTACTCCTTGATAAGTTTTTAGACCAGATTTTACGCCTTCTAGTATATCGTTTACCATTGTTTTCTCATCCATTTTCGTATCCTCCATAACTTAAATATTTAAAAATGACATTAGTTTTTGCTTTGTGTTTAAAGCATCTTGTGCTGATTTTGTGAATATTTGCTTTATTTGTGGATCTACTGCTTGTGAAGCATATGTGTTTAATTTTTGATAATTTGTTTCATGTGCGCCTATCAAATGGCGTAAATTTTGTAATTCGATTTGAGTTAAATTTGCCATAATTAAAAACTTCCTTTCCTAAGGTTTATGTTTTTATTATGGCAAATTTTCATTTTTTTATTCATTTATTTTGTATGTTTTTTATTTTGTTTGTATGTTTTGTTTTTCTTGATTTTAGCAATTTATCCTATTATTTCCAAACCAGCAAATTTTGCCATTAATCTCTTGTGTCCAGCTTTATCGAATTCTAGGTCCACCTTTACATCATTGCCTTCTTGCTCTAATTTTGTTATTGTTCCTTCTCCGAATTTTTTATGGTAAACACGTTGTCCAACTTGATATTTTGATAAATCTACCTCGTTTGTTTGATTGTTTTGTTTTATTGAATTTAAGAAGCTTTCTGCGGTTCTATATTGATATTCAGATTTTGTTCCTTGTTCTCCAATTGTTTTTGCAACAGCAGATTTATCTTCTTCGCTCATTTTGAATGTTTTTACTGTTTGTCCTTTTCCATAGCTCCATCTATATCCATAGTCTTTAAATTCTTCCTTATCTACGGATTTTCTTTCTACAACTTCTGCGTATCCTTCTAGTAATTCTTCTGGAATTTCTTTTACAAATCTTGATACTTGATTGTAGCTGGTTGAACCAAATATTGTTCTATGTTTTGCACACGTTAAATATAAGTATTGTTTTGCTCTTGTTATTCCAACATAGAATAGACGTCTCTCTTCTTCTAATGCTTGTGGCTCTCCTATAGATTTGTAGCCAGGAAATATTCCTTCTTCCATTCCAACCAAAAATACAACTGGGAATTCAAGTCCTTTTGCACTGTGTAAAGTCATTAATGTTATTGAGTTATCTTGGTCTTCCATTCCATCTATATCACTTGAAAGTGTGATGTTTTCTAAGAATTCGGCTAATGTGTTGTCTGCTGATTCTTCTTCGAATTCTATTGCAACTGTTAAGAATTCTTCTAAGTTTTCTATTCTGGTTTCAGCCTCTACACTGTTTTCATTTTCTAAAGCTTTTGTATATCCAGTTTTATTAAGAGTTTCTTTTATTAAATCTGATATTTTAAGTTCATCTTTTTTTGACTTCAAATATTCAATTTGTTCTATAAAATCTCTAGAGTTTGAGAATACCCTTGTTAATCCATATTCTTGTGCATTTCTTATAATTTCATACATAGAGTTACCTGTTTTGTCTGAAATTTCTTGAATTTGGTCTATGCTTGTCTTTCCAATTCCACGTTTTGGCTCATTTATAATTCTCTTTAAAGATAGATTATCTGCAGAATTATGTATTAACCTTAAATATGCAATTATGTCTTTTATTTCTTTTCTTTCATAGAACTTTAAGCCACCAATAACCTTGTATGGAATGCCTTCTCTCATAAGAATATCTTCTATTGCTCTTGATTGAGCATTCATCCTATATAAAATTGTGAAATTAGAATTTTTGTAATATTCTTCTGTTTTTAAATGGTTTATTTGCTCTACAATGTATCTGCCCTCGTCGTATTCATCTTCTCCACAATATATGCAAGGCAAGTGTCCTTCTTCGTTTTCTGTCCATAGCTTCTTGTCGTATTTGTTTTCATTGTGCTTTATTACTGCATTTGCAGCTTTTAATATATTTCCTGTACATCTGTAGTTTTGCTCTAGTTTGATAATTCTTGTTCCTGGGAAATCTCTTTCGAAGTTTAATATATTAGAAATATCTGCACCTCTAAAACTATATATTCCCTGGTCATTATCACCAACAGCGGTAACATTTCCATACTTTGATGCCAATAATGATACAAGTGTAAATTGAGCCTTGTTTGTATCCTGATACTCATCAACTAAAATATACTTAAATTTTTCTGTGTAATAATCTAAAACATCTGGATTCTCACTTAGTATTTTTATAGTAAAGTTGATGATATCATCAAAATCTATCGCATTATTCTCTCTTAATCTTCTTTGATATTGCTCATAAATTTCTGCAATTTTCTCTTTTCTAAAGTCTCCTGCATATTTTACACCATAAGCTTTTGGCTCAAGCATTTCATTTTTTCCATTGCTGATTTCAGATAAAACTCCTCTGTCTGTAAATATTTTATCATCTACTTTTAGAGTTTTTAAACACTCTTTTATTAATGTTTTTTGATCAGATGTATCGAAAATAACAAAGTCTGTTTTATATCCAATTCTATCTATGTATCTTCTTAAAATACGCACACAAATAGAGTGGAATGTTCCCATCCATAAATCTTTTGCCGCGTCTCCAATAAGCTTCTCTATTCTCTCTTTCATCTCATTTGCGGCCTTGTTTGTAAAAGTAATCGCAAGTATATTCCATGGCTTAATTCCACTTTCTATATCATATGCAATCTTATGTGTTAATACTTTTGTTTTTCCACTTCCTGCACCAGCAATTACTAAGCATGGTCCATCTGTGGCAAGCACAGCCTCTTTTTGCTTGTCATTCAATCCATTTATTAATTCTTCTTTATTCATCTCTATACCTTCCTCATGTTCAAAAATCAATTATAGAATTTCATAAAAAACTATTACTATCTTAATCTTTGAATAGTCAAAATCTAAATTTTTCTAGCTCTTGCACTGAACGTTATTTCTATTTTTATAAAAATTCGATATTAAATATAAACTTATGCCTTTGTAATTTTCTCTACAATTAACTCTAGAGCATCATATATTTCTTTTGCACATTTTCTATATACATCAGCAGGATATCCCCATGGGTCATCTATGTCTTTGTCTTGTACATCTGGTCCATATGCGTATTCTTTTATTGTGAATATTCTATGAGCAAGCTCTGGATACATATACTCCAATGTAGTTAGATGAGCATGTGTGGCACACAAAATCAAATCCATATCTTTTATATTTGTATTTTTAACATTTACAGATTGATGATTTAATAAATTTACATCATAATTTTCTTTCATTACCATTATTGCCTCATCTGTTGAATATTCACCTGTCGATGCACGAAGTCCAGCAGAGCATACATTTATATCTGTTATTCCTTTATCTTCTAGCATTTTCTTCATCATGCCTTCTGCCATAGCACTTCTACATGTGTTTCCAGTACATATAAACATTATATTTTTTATTTGTTCCATGTGTTGATTCCTCCAATATTTTTCTAACGATAGTATATAACATTTGGGTGGGTTTAATCAAGGTTTATGCTTGATATATTTAATGAATTTTCACACTCTGCTAATAATCATAATAGTTTTACTAGTTTATTAACTAAGTTGTTATATTTTCATTTTTTAATTATATATTTACCGCAATTAACCCTAATACAAATCCAATTATTGTTCCTATGGTACTTGCTTTTCCTTCATAAATTTTATTAGATTCAGGGATTAATTCTCCCGAAACTATGTACAGCATTGCTCCAGCCGCAAAGCTTAGGCACACAGCGATTACAGCTTGCGATATTCCACCAATTATTTTTCCAATTAGTGCTCCTATTCCTGTTGTTACTCCAGAAAGAATTACATAATATAGGACTTTAGACGTTTTCATTCCTCCATTTTTCATCGGCACAGCCATTGAAATTCCTTCTGGTATATCATGTATACATATTGCGATTGCAAGAGAATAACCTAACGTTAGTGAGGCTCCAAAGCCAGAACCTATTGCAAGTCCTTCCGGAAAATTATGTATTGCTAAGCCTATACTTGTTACAATTCCTGCTCTTAATAAATCTTTTTTATTTTCTTCTTTTACGCTTCTTAACATTTGAGAATTTTCTGTAAACTTTTTATCAACTAAATAATTACAAATTATCATACAAAATATACCTAATGCTATTCCTAAAATAACATTAATTATAGACGCAATTTTTAAAGCTTCTGGAATTAAATCAAAACTTAATATAGAGGTCATTAGTCCTCCTGCTAATGACAGAATAAAACTTAATATTTTATTTGATGGATTTTGAAATCTTACACCTATTATTCCACCTAAGGTTGTGCCAAATGTGCCAAAAAACAAACCAAGCATTGTAACTTTTAATAAATCGTACATTTTGTCTCCTATCTTTTTTGTACATTGTATTTACTTGGTTTGTTTTTTATTCTAAAGTATTTATATATTCTGAAAATTTATTTATTATCATTACTTTCATTTAATTATTTATTATAGGTTTTTCCATCTTTGGCAGTTAGTAAGGATTCCTTACTAACTGAACTTTCCTGCAATTC
>CAKOZB010000021.1 GCA_934131055.1 uncultured Clostridia bacterium
TTTCGTCTTTTGTCCTGACATACTCTCCTACTATTAATTCTCTATCCAAATTTTTCATTTTTCTTGTTTCTCTTAATTCATCATCATCTAAATCAAATGCCATAAATTTTATCCTCCTAATTAGCTTCTTCAAGCTCAATTTGTTCTGCTTTTTTCAAATATGCAATATATTTTCTCTTTTGTTTATTTAATTGTGTAGTTCTCGATTTGCAGTCATTTAGACTATGCTTGACTTGTTTAATCTCCTCTTCTCTTTGCTGCTTAGACATGCTTCTATATTCTTTTGCCAATCTATAACCGCTTCTCTGACTGCTATATAAAACAACCCTATGTTTCTTTAATTCACTTATTTTACTTCTAACTTTTCTATCACTTAATCCTGTTAGTTCGCTTAATTCTTGTCTTGTTATGTATTTCTCTGTTGATAAATATTTTTCTATCTCGTTTTTAGTTTTCATACGTTTTCTCCCTATTTCTCATCTTCAAATTCTTTAAGAACATTATTTAAACATTTTGAGCATACTGCAATGTAAAATATTTTATTTTTCTTTGAAAGAGTTCTAGGTATCATTAACAATCCTCCTCTATTGTTTTCCCATTTCTTTTCTACTTTTATTTCACAGCCACAGTTGTCACATATGTAATACTCATATAACTTTTTTCTAGGTGTATTAGTTAGATGTTTCGCTATTCCTGAACCTTCCGAATATTTTATTTGTTTTTCTGGTTTTTCTCTCAAAATTAGCTCATTAATTCTGTTTATTATTTTCATCAGTTACCACCTCTTTTTTGTTTGCATATAGATCTTCTTGAAAGCTTTTAATGCAGTAATTTAAAAACTTATATGTGTCTTGTGGTTCTACATACATTCTTGCTTTTAAAAACCTAAACATAAATCTTTGCCTGGTTAATTGATTTAAACAAATCTTATACGGACTAAAATATAATTCTTTAACTATCCAATATTGAATTTTTAATTCCAGTAATTGTTCCTCCGACATGTATTCCAAAATAACTGGATCGTCTATATAGAGTTCTAACTTTTTCAATATTGTAATAATAGCCTTCTTGTCCGCTTCTACAATGTTTTTGAATTGCGAGCCCTTATTATATATAATATATATAAAATATAAGTTTAGTTTAGTAATAATGTTGCCCTCGGTCTTTACTGTTGCTTGTACTTCTGCATTGCCCTCTGCATATACTTTTGCATTTACTTCTGCTTGTCCCAAAATACTATTTTTTTCTTCATAAAGCCTAATAATTGAATACTTCGGGGCTTTATTCTGATTGCTACCTTTTTTATAAATTATGTATTTTTTAGTAATTAACTCGTTTCGAGCCGTTTGTAATCCTTTTTGAGTCAAATGGAGCTTACTCATAATTGTAGTATTAGCAACAGTAAATTCATTAACCCATTCAGTCTTATATGCTATATGCAATAAAAAGTTATACATTGATATAGCATTCGATGATAACGGTTTGAAATCTACTAAAGAATAGAACGCATCGAGCTGTTTTGTATATTCTATTGTTATTTTCTGTTGTTCCTCAAACATTTTTTCTCCTCTCTTGACTTCTTCACTAAAAATTTGTATAATAAATGAGAATTTGCTTACAAATTCAATTGTTATGAGTTAGTATTTGATTCCAGTCTCTGCTAACTCTTTTATTTTTGCTCTAAATTCATCTAGCGATTTATAATTATTATTCTTACACTCATCTAATATTTTTAGGAAAGAAGCTTGTTTTCTATCTATTCTCTGATATTGTTCTTTTATTAAATATTCTCTGTTTTCAATATCCAATTGAAAATTTTTACATTGTCTTGCTAAATCAACGCTTCTTTTTTCGTATTGATCTTTCTCATTTCTTCTCACTATAAAATCCCCCTTACTAATTTGTTTGCCTTTCTCATTACAAACTTGTAAATACTGAATCCACTTAATCTATAAATTACTATTTGTAATGTTAGTAAAAACAATATAAATCTTATTGCTTTTACTACAAAATATAAAATGAAAAATGCTACCTCAAATAAACTATACATATTAAACTCCCCCTTTAACTATATATTTGTTGCATTATGCTAAATGCTTTATCTAAATCAATTCTTATAAGCTTTTCTCCCACCTTGATTTTTGCTTCAACCATTTCTGGTCTAGCAAGAATTTTATATGCTTGAGATTTGCTTAAACTATATTGCTCCATAAATTCTTTCGGCGTTACGTATTTAGTTCTCGCTCTTTCTTGCAATTTTGTTGCTGGCATCTTTCCCATCTCCTCTCTCTTTGTACCTTGTCGCATTTACTGTTTAACTGTAATTTAATTGCAAAAAAAATCAATATCATTATAATTTACCCCATAATGTTCTTCTATTTTCTTTAAAACTGGAATATCTGGATAAGTTATCCCTTTTTCGTAATTTGCAAGGGTTTCTACTCTTATTCCTATAGCTTTTGAAGCTTCTTCCTGTGTCTCACCCTTATTAACTCTAATTGCTCTTAAAGAATATTGCAACTCTGTCATCTCCTTTCTTTTACTGTTTAACTGTAATTATATTACTACAGTTAAATTGTAATGTCAATAGCTTTTCTGCATTTTTTTTATTTTTTTCTTGATTTTTTTACAGTTAGGTTGTATAATCCTTATAGGGAGGTAGATATGGGCGATTTAGGAAATAAAGAAATTTTTGCAAAAAACTTACAATATTATATGAATATTAATAAAAAAGATAGAAATGATTTGGCTCGAGATTTAGACTTACCTTATACTACAATTACAAGCTGGTGTAAAGGAGAATTTTACCCTAGAATAGACAAAATTCAATTACTAGCCAACTATTTCAATATTCAGAAAGCAGATTTAGTAGAAAGTACAAATAAAGCCAATTGCCATTCTTCAGCAATAGTATTTGTATACGGAACTATTCCTGCTGGAATACCTATGGAATGTATTGAAGATATTATAGACACAGAGGAAATATCAACAGATATGTTGAAAGGTGGCAAGCAATACTTTGGTCTTAAAATAAAAGGTAATAGTATGTCCCCAGAATATTTAGATGGTGATACAATAATACTAGAAAAAGTAGATGATTGCGAAAGTGGTCAAGATTGTGTTGTAATGGTCAATGGTAATGATGGTACTTTTAAACGTGTTTTCAAAAATGAAACTGGTATCATTTTGCAACCATTAAATCCAGAATTTCAACCTTTAATTTACACTAATGAGCAGATTAAAACATTACCTGTTAGAGTTATCGGTAAAGTGGTAGAATTAAGAAGAAAGAAATAGAATTGGAGGTAAAATATGGACGAACAAAAAGAACAAAATAATGGATCTAAGAAAAAAATTAGTAAAGAACAAATTAAAACTATAGTAATTATAGTTTTAGCAGTTACATTGTTAGGCTTTGTTTCCTCTGATAATACACAAGAACTATCAAATAAAATAGAAAATTTAACAGATTCAAACAATAATTTATCCGCTAAGATAGTTGAATTAAACGAAGTATTAGATCAAAAGAACAAAGAAATTCAGAATTTAGAAAATGCACAAAATGAAATTGCAGCTAATAATCAAATTTCACAAGATACTTATTCATCAAATACTTTAGTAACAGATAACTCCGCTTCTCAATCAACTTCAAATAATAGCAATGATGAGAACGAGCAACTTGTATGGGTTGGAAATTCTGGAACAAAATATCATAATCAGGGGTGTAGAACTCTAAAAGGCAATGGTCATCAAATAACCTTAGAAAAAGCATTGTCTGAAGGTAGACAACCTTGTAAGGTATGCCATTAATAAAAAAAGAAGAGAAATATGTTACAAGTTTGCGACAAGGTACATATTTCTCACACATAGGCACTGAAAGTGACTACATCTGTATTATAATATAAATGTAACTCTCTTTCAAGTGTTTATTTAGAAAATATTTGAAAGAGAGGTTTTTATTATGTCAAGGACAAAATACAAGAAAAGAAAAGATGGAAGGTTTCAAACGTCTATAACTATAGATGGTGTTAAGCAATACTTAATTGCGAAAACTGCTGAAGAATTAGACAATAAAGTTACAGAAATAAACTATAAAAAATTAAAAGGATTATCCCCATCATTATCTGATATAACATTCAAACAATATGCTGAAAAATGGTTTGAAATAAATGCTTCTACATTAGAAGAATCAACTCAGGAGACTATCAAAAACAGACTGAACCATTTATATAAATATATAGGAAATGTAAAATTAAGAAACTTAAAAAATTTCCAAGTAAAAGAAATTCAAACTGAAATGTTGAAAAAAGGCTATACCGATATTACTAATAGATCGATTGCAGATTGTAAGCGAATTTTAGAAGATGCAGTTAATAACGACATTATCGAAAAAAATGTTGCAAACGGAATCAAAGCAAAAAAATTTGTCAAAACAGAAAGAAAACCTTTAACACAATATGAAGATTCTAAGGTATTAGAATTTGCTCAAAATCATAAATATGGATTGTTTATTCTAATTTTAAGATACTGTGGTATTCGTCCCGAAGAAGCCGTTGCATTAACTCTAAAAGATGTTGACTTAACAAATAGACTCTTGAATATTAATAAGGCAGTTTCCCTTGCTAAGAATCAGCCTAAAGTAAAAGCAACAAAAAATCTGAAAAATAGAAAAATCCCTATTCCAAATTTTTTAGTAAAACCTTTACAAAAAGAAATAGATTATCGTAATGAGGTTGGAATCAAATATCTATTTACTAAAGAAACAGATAAATACTCTATGTTAACAAAACAAGCTCTAAAAACTCATTTAAATACTTTTTTGAATGTTGTTAATCAAAATATTACAGATGATAATAAAAAAATTAAATTTACATACTATCAATTAAGGCATTCTTATTGCACTATGTTATATTATGCCAATATAAAAATAAAAAAAGCACAAGAATTAATGGGACATTCTTCTGCTGATATGGTATATGATATTTATACTCACTTAGACGAGGAACGTGAGAATGCAAATGAGCAAATAAACGACTATATTGCTTCAAAATATTTGACCACTTTTTGACCACTTTTTTTTGGAAATATTGTATAAAATAGACCAAATGGAATACAAATTCTAATAAATTAAAATCCGGTATATTGCTTGTAATCGCTGATATACCGGACTTTTCTATTGGAGCTAACAACCGGAATCGAACCGGTGACCTCAACCTTACCAAGGTGGCGCTCTACCTACTGAGCTATGATAGCATGTATTGCTTCTGGTTTGCATCAGAAGCTTTTATATATTACTTTCTGCTTGTATATTTTTTGCAGTTTTCTTTCTAATTCTTTGTATTGCATTATCCACAGATTTTACCGGTGCATCTAACCTTTCTGCAATTTTCACATAAGATTCGCCTTGTACATATCTATTAAGCACTTTCTTTTCAAAATCACTTAAAGATGAGTCTATAACATTTTCTACACTTAAGAAATATTCCTTTTTTGTAATTGTATCTAGTGGATCTTCTATTACTGTGTTTTCAAGCACGTCCACTATTTGTGTATCATTGTTTCCATCTTCGTTTTCAAAAGCTGTCATATTCAATGATAAATACGAATTTAATGGCATATGTTTCTGTCTATTAGAGGACTTTATTGCTGTTATTAATTGTCTTTCTACACATAAATTTGCAAATGATTTAAATGAGTTCTGCTTGTCCGGTTTGTAATCTTTAATTGCTTTATATAAGCCTATCAAACCTTCTTGAACTATATCTTCTTTTTCGGCACCAATTATAAAATATTTATTCACTTTTGAATTGACTAGGTCTTTATATTTGCATATTAAAAAATCTAGTGCATCTGTATCTTTTTTATTTATCAATTCAAGTAATTCATCATCAGACATATTATTATAATTGTTGTTCATCGTCAAGTAAGTTCCTCCTAATAGTGCCTCATTGGTTTGTATTATATGCCAAAAAAGCTTGAAATGTCAATATTTTTTGCGAATTATTTTCATTTTTTAGAAGTTTTTTTATTGCTAAACCTTCCTTTTTGAGGTATAATCATTCTATTAAAATTTAAGGAGATTTTTACAATGGCTTTTGATGGTATTGTAACTAAAGCAGTTGTTTCAGAATTAAACACTTGCCTTATTAATGGAAAGATAAATAAAATTTTTGAGCCTAATAAAAATGAAATTTTGTTGGGTGTTTATTCTAACGGAAAAAATTATTGTTTGAATATTTCTATAGATTCAGTAAACTATAGAATTAATTTAACTACCAGTTCTAAACCTAACCCTCAAAATGTTTTGAATTTTTGTATGGTTCTTAGAAAGCATTTGACTGGCGGAACTATTAAAAGAATTTATTCTAACGGTTTAGAACGTATTGTTTTTATTGATGTTGATGTATATAACGAACTTAATGATTTAATTACAAAGACTCTTGTTGTTGAGCTTATGGGAAAACACAGCAATGTTATCCTATTAAATTCAGAGCATATTGTCATTGATAGCTTACGTCATCTAAATAAGTTTGATAATTCAAATAGAGACATCTTCCCCGGTTCTAAATATTTGAATATTGAAAGTTATAAAAAAGATTTCCTTTCAGTTAAAACTTTCGATGAATTTTATAGAGATGTTTCAATAGATAGCGGAAATTTACCATCAACATTATCTAAAGTTTACAATGGATTTGGAAAGAAAAATATATCATATTTATTAGAAACATTAATTATTCCAACAGCTGTTTCTACTAATGATTTGAAAAAAGTTTATTCTTATTTAAAAGATTTATTTACAAACATGCCCAATAATGTTGTTTTAAAAGAATATTCTACTGACAAGAAAGACTACTTTGCTTATAGCTCTACCAATGATGGACTTGCTTTAAACTTCTATTTAGATGATTTCTATACTTCAAAAGAACAAGCTGGGCAATTCAAACAGTACAGAGATACAGTATTAAAGCTTGTTTTAAATCATGTTGGAAAAATAAAAGAAAGAATTAGCACAATAGATTCAAAAATTGCCGATTGCACAAATGCCGAAAAATATAGATTATATGGCGAATTAATAACTTCTAACTTGTACAGAATTCCAGATTATCCACAGTCTGAAGTTACTTTGGAAAATTATTATGATAACAATAATTTAATTACTATACCTTTAGATGCAAAAATTAGCCCATCTAAAAATGCCAAGAACTTTTTCAAGAAATATAGAAAATTACAAAATACAATAGCTATTGTAGAAAAACAAAAAGAATTGGCCGAAGCCGAACTATCATACTTGGATAGCATTGTATACGAATTAGAAAATGTTTCCACAATTGAAGATATAGACAATATTTATTCTGAAATTTGTGATAATTTAATTTTTGGAAAAAATGCAAATACAGTAAATAATCATGTATACAATAGTCAGAGCAAGATTACTAATTCTAAATCGAGTAAGCAATCAAACGCAAGCAATATGCCAGAAAAGCGTGATATTGATGGTTACACTGTTTACATTGGAAAGAATAATAAACAAAACGATTATTTAACTTGCAGACTCGCACAAAATTCTGATATTTGGTTTCACACAAAAGATATTCATGGAAGCCATGTCGTCTTAAAAACAGATAGTAACCCTAATGCCTCTCATGTAAACTCAGAAAATCCTGGTATATCTAATACATTCAGTGTTTCAGACGCCGTTTTATATAAATGTGCATCTGTTGCAGCATACTACAGCAAAGCCAGAATGTCTCAGAATGTGCCAGTTGACTATACCTTAATAAAATACGTAAAGAAACCTAATGGGGCAAAACCAGGAATGGTAATATACACAAATAATAAGACTATATATGCAAATCCACAAAAATAGCACAGCTATTCTTGTGGATTTATTACTGCTTGTATTTCTTCATCTTGTCTTAATTCTGGTACTATAAAGTCATAGGCTGTTTTATTTTGTTTTATTGCTTCTATCGCTATTGTTTTATCTGAACGCAGACGTTTGCTAGCATATTTTACAATTAACCCTTTATTTTTCACTGCTTCTAACACAACATCATAATCGTCTCTTAGTTCTTTGCTTACATAATACAAGATTTGACCATCCGTTTTTGCAGCTTTTAAAGCTAATTCCTTGTCTGCCTTTAATTCATCTGATGCATAACATAATACCCAGCCTTTTTTCTCAACTGCTTGCATCAATATTTCTCTATCTGCTTTCAACCTTTTTGAGGCAAATTCTAATGCTCCACCATCTTTTGTAACAGCTTTCATTACTAGTTCTTTGTCGTCTTGTAATTCAGGAGATGCTGCATCTAATAAAAGTCCATCTTCTTCTATTGCTTTTTCTACATATTCTCTGTCATTGCTATGTTCTTTTACATCGTCATAAGTGTACATTTTTCAAGCCTCCCTCGCATTCCAACTATATTGCACTTGTTTTATATTCTATGTTTTCCATGTATGGATATATTTCTTTTAGTCTTTTGTGAGTTATTATTGTTAAACGTGGTAATGGATTTTTTAAATTTTCTGTTAGTAACTGCTGTGTATAGCAGTTTTCTGATGTCTTGAATAATTGATATCTATTTCTTACATATGTGTAGAAAATTATATATCCATTATCTAATTCGTTTTCCATTCGTTCAAATGAGTATTTGCCGTCCATAAGTTTGATTTTTTCCTTTCATTTATTTGTTACGCCAAGATTTAGAAAGAAATAAATTTTGACCCATCAAAATTTAATTATTTCTTAATCATTTCTTTAAATTCTTGTTCTGAAATAATTGCAACTCCCAATTCTTGTGCTTTTGTTAATTTTGAACCCGCTTCTTCCCCGGCTAGTACGTAGCTTGTTTTTTTAGAAACTGAACCTGATACTTTGCCACCAAAGCTTTCTATTATATCACTAGCTTCTTGCCTTGTATATTTTTCTAGACTTCCTGTTAATACGAATGTTTTTCCTGCAAATCTGTCATCTGTATTAGTATTTTCATTTTGTATTACCTCTGTATTTACTCCCGCTCCTTTTAGCCTATTTATTAAATCAACTGTTTGTGGTTGTCTGAAAAATTCATAAATACTTTGTGCTGTAATTTCTCCAACATCATCTATCATGCTTAATTCTTCGAAACTTGCTTCTGCAATTTTGTCTATTGATTTGTATTTTTTGCATAATCCTTTTGCAGACTTTGTTCCTATATGTCTTATTCCAAGTGCTGTTAGTAACTTAAATAAATCATTGTTTTTGCTTGCATTTATTGAATCTATTAGATTTTGAGCAAATTTCTTTCCGTTCTTTTTAAGTGATGCAATTTCTTCTGCTGTTAATGTGTAAATGTCTGCAATATTTTTTATTAAACCTTTATCTACTAATTGTTCTAATATTTTTATTCCAAGCCCATCTATATCCATTCCTTCTTTTGAGACGAAATGTGCAAGATTTCTTAATATTTTTGCACTACATTCTATTCCTATACAACGTGCAACAGCCTCGCCTTCTTCTCTTACTACAGGTGCTCCGCAGACTGGACATACTGTTGGCATAACAAATTCTCTTTCAGTACCATCTCTCTTCGACTTTATAACATCAACAACTTCTGGAATTACGTCTCCCTGCTTTTGAATTACGACTGTATCACCTATTTTAAGGTTTTTTTCTTTTATAAAATCTTCATTGTGAAGTGTTGTTTTTGAAATAGTTGAGCCTGCAACCTTAACCGGTTCTAATATTGCAGTCGGTGTAAGTGCTCCTGTTCTTCCAACTTGGCACACAATGTCTAAAAGTTTTGTCTCTTTTTTCTCTGGTGGATATTTATATGCAATAGCCCACTTTGGGACTTTATAAGTGTTTCCAAGTATTTCTCTTAGTCTTAAATTATCTACTTTTATAACAGCACCATCTATTCCAAATGATAGATTTTCTCTGTCTTCTCCAATCTTTTTGATTGCTTCTATTGCTTCATCTATTGTACTACACAATGTTCTTACCGGCACTACATTAAATCCTAATTTTTGTAGCTTGTCTAATTCTGTAAAATGTGAATTTTCAGAATCAAATGTATCTTCATCATATTTTTGCACATTAAATATAAAAATATCTAGCGGTCTTGTTGCAGTTACCTTTGAGTCCAATTGGCGAAGAGAACCTGCCGCTGCATTTCTTGCATTTGCAAATAGGCTTTCATCTAATATTTCTCTTTCTTCGTTCATTTTTTCGAACTCTTTTGTTCCGATAAATACCTCTCCACGAACCGTAATATCTATTTTTTCTTTTAGTTCTTTTGGAATATGTGAAATTGTTTTTAAGTTATCTGTTACATCTTCTCCAATTAAGCCATTTCCACGTGTTGCACCTTGTACAAAAACACCATTTTCATACTTAAGTGCTGTAGATAGACCGTCAATCTTTGTTTCTACAACATATTTTAGCTCTTCATTATTTTCTTCTGCAACTTTTCTAACTCTTGTGTCAAAGTCTCTCAATTCCTCAAAAGAAAATATATCTTGAAGACTTTGAAGTGGTACTTCATGCACCACTTGTTTGAACCCTTCTTTAACATGCCCTCCAACTTTTTGAGTTAATGAATCACGAGTAATAAGCTCTGGAAATTCTTTTTCCAAAGCTTTTAATCTGTTCATCATCATATCATACTCGTAATCAGTTATTGCAGGGCTATCCATATCGTAATATAATTTTGCATAATACTCTAATTTTTCTCTAAGTTCTTTAACCTCTGTTTTCGCTTGCTCTAACTCCATTATTATATAAGTTCCTCCTACAAAACTTTATAATTGTTCTCCACAATTATTACAGAATTTGTTACCTGCATCATTTGGCATTTTGCACTTTGGGCAAACCTTTTTTGATGTTTTTGCCTTACCGCATTCACTACAGAATTTACCATCTGCTGGATTTACATGACCACATTCACAAGTCCAGCCTTCAGCTGTTGTATCATCAGCTTTAGCCTCTTCTTGTTTACTTAAATCCATTCTGCTTGCATCATTGTTTTGATTCCATGGTCCATTTGCAGCATTTTGCATCATTCCATTTGTTGACATGTTCATCATTCCTATTCCCATGAATCCATTTGCTGCTCCATTTTCATTTTTTGCTGCATTTTCAACAGCATTTGAATATGCTCCAACCATTCTTCCTTGTTGCATGTAAGAGTTTGAACTTAATTCGTAATCATCAATCTTCTTTGCAGAATCATCTGTTAATGTTACAGATTCAACAGCAAAGCAAACTATTTCTATTCCTCTTTCTCTTATTTTTGCATCAAATACCTTTTCGTCCATCATTTCTCTTATTTCATCTGTTTGACTTGGCATTTCTAGAACTGGAACTTTGTATTTAGCTGTACCAAGTTCATTTGCAACATTTTGGAATACAGACATAACTTCTGTTCTTAATTGCTCTACTAATTCATCTTTTTTATAAATATCAGCAGTTCCTGCTAATTTGCTCATAAACAAAGCTGGGTCTGCAATTCTAAAAGTATATTTTCCAAAACATTTTACTTCTACTCTTAGTGGTGTTAAAGTATTTGTCATTTGGTTTGGAATTGGGTGTGACCAATCTTGGAATGGAATTGGTGCCGCTGTTCCAAATTTATTATCTATTATTTCCTTTGTGTTGAAGAAAAATACTGCTTGTTGTTTAGCACTTGCTCCATTATATGTAAAACGTTGCCACATTTCTTTAAATACTGCTCCAAATTGTCCTGCAAAGAATGAAGGTGTAGAAGAACTATCAAAAGTATATACTCCTTCTTCTGCCGTTGCATCTATTACTCTACCATTATCAAATATAATTGCACATTGTCCAGGTGCTACTATAATTGTACTTTTGTTTGATATAACTCCATTTGGAGTAGTTTTCTTAACCATAAGAATATCATTTGTCATGTTTTCACATCTAATTGCTTCCTTCCATTGATCATGCATTGTGCTTCCTATTGCACTTGCTGCTGCTTTAATTAATCCCATAATTCTTTCCTCCTAAAATTTTTTAGCTTTTAATAATTTATCCTGTGCAGACCCTATTTTAAGGTCCGCACAAATTTTAGCCTATTTTCTCTAAGTTTGATAATGCCCAGCTATGTTCTCCTGTTGTAATTACACTTCCACAATACTCACATTTACCTGATGATGTTATTTGTGTTGGTGCTCCACAGTTTGGACAATTTGTTGTATTTATTTCAATAGAACCTGGTTTTGTCTTTTCACCTGTCGTTCTAATAAAATCAAGTTTATATGTGCTATATCTATCAGTTGTCTTATCACCTTTTACTATTTTTCCTGTTGTTTCGTCTATTATATAATCATTCATTCTAGATTTCAATACAACAGTCAAAACATCTTTATTTCCAGTTTGTTTGAAGTCTGCTAACTTAACTGATAATACGCAAATTCTTTCCATTACATTTATTTGTTTTCTGTCTATATAACCTTGTAATTGTTTTTGATGTTGTTCAAATAGCTCATTTGTTTCAAATACTCTAATAGTACTCCAATCTCTTGCAGTCCAAGCTTCTTGCAATTTTACAAATAAGCTTCTAGTCCAAGACAAGAATTCTTCTTTATTAAACATTTCATCAACAGCTTTAACTTTTCTTTCAACATTTTCTTCAGAATCAAAGTTAGATGCTGGTTGATACGTTTGGATTGGTCTAGTTGGAGTATGTTTATTCTTTGAAGAAATAGCATAAGCTATAGCAATTATAATAATAAAAGTTATTATTGTTCCCCACGAAGAACCCCCGCCACTACTATGGCTTGTTCCTCCATAACTAGAACTGTAATCATCATCGTCCCAACTACTCCATGAGCTTCCGCTATCCCACGAACTGTCGCTATCCCATGAGCTACCACTGTCGTAATCTTCAAAACTTCCTACATCTGCAATTGATGTTTTGTAATTAATAGCAAAAGTTGAAATTACTGTTGTTAATAGTAATGATATAAATATTTTCTTTAATTTCTTCATATTTTACCCCCTTTTTATATTTCTTAGTATTATCCTATTCTTTCTAAATTTGATAGTGCCCAATTATGTTCTCCTGTTGTAATTACACTTCCGCAATATTCACACTTTCCAGCCGAAGTTATTTGTGTTATTGCTCCGCAATTTGGGCAATTTGTCGTATTTATTTCGATAGGCCCTGGTTTCGTTTTCTCTCCAGTCGTTCTTATAAAATCTAGTTTGTAGGTACTGTATCTATAAGTTACTTTATCTCCTTTTATAACACCACCTGTTGTTTCATCTACTATATAGTCAACCATTCTAGATTTTAATACAACCGTTACCACATCTTTAAATCCTGTTTGTTTGAAATCTGCCAATTCTACAGATAGTACTTGAATTGCTTCCATTACATTTATTTGTTTTCTATCTATATAACCTTGTAACTGTTTTTGATGCTGTTCGAATAATGCACTCGTCTCAAATATTCTAATAGAGTTCCAATCTCTTGCGGTCCATGCATTCTGCAATTTTACAAACAAATTGCTGGTCCAAGACAAGAATTCTTGTTTATCAAATAGTTCATCAACTGCTTTAATTTTTCTTTCAACATTTTCTTCAGTATCAAAATTATAAGTTGATTGATAATGGTATGATGTCTTTTCATCGTCAGAATGGTTATTTATATACATCAACGTAAGTAAGATAACAATAACAGCAACAAACACAAATATAAATGCAAACATAATTATTCCCGCTTCTGTACTATTCATTGGGGTTCCAGCACCACTGTAGCCACTGCTACTACTATAGCTTCTATCATCACTTCTTGATGAGCTACTTCCACTGCCCAACAAACTACTGCTACTACTCCATGAGCCACTCGAGCTACTGCTTCCACTGCTCCATGAGCTACTATCATAGTCTTCAAAGCTACCAACATCAGCAATCGATTTACCATAGTCAACTGTAAATACTGAGATTAAGGCTATTAAAAGTAGCACAATAAATACTCTTTTTATTTTCTTCATTTTATATATCCTCACTTTGCATTCCTTGCTATTTTGTTCTTTCCAAATTTGATAATGCCCAATTATACTCCCCTGTTGTTAATACACTGCCACAATATTCACATTTTCCAGAAACAGTTATTTGTGTTTTTGCTCCGCAGTTTGGACATTGAACAGTATTTATTGAATCAGATGTTTTAACTCCAGTTTTTCTGATAAATTCCATTTTATACGTGCCATATCTAAATGTAGTTTTGTCTCCCTTTAGAACTTTACCTGTCGTTTTATCTACTATATAATCTAACATTTTTGATTGTACAATGACGGTGAGAATATCTTTATCTCCTGTTTGATAAAAGTCAGCTAATATCGCAGATTGAACACTTATTTTATCCATTATATTCATTTGATTTCTATCTATATAACCTTGTATCTGTCTTAAATGTTGCTCATATAATTCATTCGTTTCATATAATCTCATTTGGCTCCAATCGCCTGTAGTCCACGTTTCTTGCATTTTGATAAATAAATCACTTGCCCATGCCAAGAATTTATCTTTATCAAATTGGTTATCTTTCTTTTTTATTTCTTCTTCAATCTTTTTTTCTATCTTTTCTAATAAGATATTCGTATATGTTGCATCTTTATTATTATGTTTATTCTTTTTTTCATGCTTGTTAAATTGTACAATTATAATTATCAAAATAAACCACATACCAATTAGAAGTAACTGTACTCCAACTACTTTTAATATTCCTTCCTTGGTAACTGGTTTATAGCTACCATAACTTCCTCCTCCACTACTACTGCTGCTTCCTGAACTATAACTCGAACTACTTGAGCTACTTGAACTACTCCATGAGTCACTCGAGCTACTACTTCCACTGCTCCATGAGCTACCACTATCATAGTCCTCAAAACTTCCAACATCAGCAATGGATTTATTCTGAGTAACTGTCATCACTAAGACTACAGCTATAATTAAAGCAATCATTAAGTATCTAAAAAATTTTTTCATTTGATTTTCCCCTTTTAACAATCGGTAGTGTAAACTAATTTAATTTTTAATTTAGTCACACCCCTGTTATTTCAAGGTTTATATCACTTTTTTATATAAA
>CAKOZB010000022.1 GCA_934131055.1 uncultured Clostridia bacterium
GTCTGTACCAACATTGTATCTAATTGCTGATATAACTAATAAAGGAAGCACTGCTACAACTCGCAATAAAAATTTTTTTCTTTTAGATTTTACCTTATATTCAGAAATATACAACAATATTATAGTAAGAATAAATCCTATTAAATATACAATCATTTTTCTATCCTCTCAGCCATACTTATATATATTTTTTCTAATTCTTTACTTGCAACATTTATGTTATATTTATCATCAATTACATTCTCATGTTCTTTTGATACATTTTTACAATTTAATATTGCATTTTTCCATTCCTGTACATTCATGTCTAAAAATTCTGTATTATCCACAATTTTAGTCTCTTTAGTTATATTATTAGAAAATAAACATTTAGTACCAGATGCCTGTGCTTCTATTCCAACAACAGGTAGTCCTTCAAATCTAGATGGAAGAACAAATAAATCCATTGCTTGTAAATAATTTTGTACTTTATTGGTTGTTCCTAAGAATATTACATTATCTTGTATATTCAATTTCTTTACTTTTTCTTGTATTTCTTCTTTAAGCTCACCTTCTCCAATCAAAAGCAATATCATATCTTTATCTTCTTTTTGAACTTCATAAAATACATCGATTAAAAAATTATGATTTTTTTGATAACAGAATCTACCTACATGCCCTATAACAAATTTTTCTCTACAATTCAACTCATTTCTAATGTTTTCTCTCATCTGAGCATTAAACTTATATTTATTTATATCAACTGCGTTATTAATTATTTTTAATGAATGTTTTTTTAAAAAATTTTTACCGAATAACCATTCACCAGCCAATTTTGAACATTCAAAGAAATCCGTTCCTAAATGTAAAAATGGTTTATTTAGTGCGTTTAACAACTTTCTCAATAAGCCTGATGGAGTATTTGAATTATGAGAATGTATTATTATGTGTTTTATTTTTTTTCTTTTTGCAACAATTACAGGCAATATATTTGCTGCTGATAGCATATTTATATGAACTATTTTATAATTATTTTCTCTAATTATCTTTTCTAACTGTTTGCAATATTTTATAGGATTTACTTTTTCTGAACATATTTTATATACTCTGCCTCCAAGGCTTTTTATTTCATCTTCAAAGCATAATTTATCATAGATAGAAATAAAGTCAAATTGAACTTTATTTCTATCTATATTCCTATAATAATTCATTAAAAATGTTTCAACTCCGCCTATTTTGTCATGCATTCCAATTATTAATATTCTAATAGGTTCTTCCATAATCTATTTCCTTAAAAACTCTTTTCGTATTTTTTTCCTGTAAACTTAGCCCTTAAAAAGCTTGTACCCTTCTTTAGCCAATTTACTTTTTGCATATCCATTACTTTTACTTCTTCATATTTTATATTATTTTTATTTATCCAAACATCTAGTAAAAGTTCAGATATTCTTCCATAAAATCTTGCATGGAAGCTATCAAACTTACTTGCATCAGTCCTTTTTTCTAGTTCAAATAATATATCAAAAAGCCAAGTACAATATTCATTTAGTATCTCTTTTTTCATGATAAACATATTAAACATGTGTGCTGATGTTCTTTTATGTAATCTATCAAACTCACCTAAATATTCTGGATATTTTTCTTCTATTATTTTTCTTGTTTCATCTAATGGTTCTACATACATAGTATGCTCATAATGAGAATACAAATTTTCTATGTAATATTTTCTTTTTTTAGGAAGTATTACATCTGTTTTTTGAAGTAACTCTTCTGTTTCTTTTTGTGCTAATACTATCTTAAATTTTTCCTCTTCTTTTTTGGGAACCTTTTTTGCATTTGTAAAATATCTTCTATAATGAACTAGACCTATAAAGTCTGAATCTAAGTTTTTCCAAGTCCAATACAATCCTGTTAGTTCACAAAAATATGGATTTTTAGAAGATATGTTATCTCCTGTATTATCCTGTATGTAACCTTCTATTTTGCTCTTTCCTTCTGCACCTACTTGTACTGGAATATACATTTTTTCATTCGGCATTTGATATTTCTTATGTGCTGCAACAATAACTTTTATATTCTTTTCCACTTTTTTCTCCCTTTGATTCGTATTGTAATTTTCGATCTTGTCAACTATACTTTTATTTAAACTGCTCCTTCTTTCTTAAATACAGTTATAAATGTTTTAAAGAATATTTTTATGTCTAACCACAATGAGCAATTTTCTACATAGTAAAGTTCCATTTCCATTCTTTCTTCATATGTAGTATTACTTCTTCCATTTACCTGCCAATATCCTGTAAGTCCAGGCCTTACACTTAAAAATTTATCTTTATTCGCTCCATATTCTTCAACTTCTTTTTCTACAACAGGTCTTGGTCCAACAAAACTCATGTCTCCCTTTAAAATATTTATCATTTGAGGAAGCTCATCTAAGCTTGACTTTCTTAAAAAGTTACCTATTTTCGTTATTCTTGGATCATTTTGTAATTTGTGTGTTTTTTCAAATTCTTCTCTTGCTTCATCATTATTTTCTAAATATTCTTTTAATTTTTTATCTGCTCCAATACACATAGATCTGAATTTATACAGTCTAAATACTTTTCCATTTTTTCCATATCTTAATTGTTCGTAAAATAATGGGCCTTTGTCTTCTTTTAAGACTTTTCTTGCTAAATAAATAATTAATGTTGTTGGTATTAAAATTAATATTCCAATTATAGCGCCTATTATATCTATAATCCTTTTTGTGAAATTATATAAAACTTTTTTATTGGTCTTCTCTTTTTTCATAATACTAATATTATTAATTGTTGTTTCTTGAAGAATTGCTTCTTCACCAACAACATCGTTAAGTTCTTCTTTCACCGCCAAGTTGCTTTTACTCATGGCAAAACATTCCCTTCTATCTTATTGTTTATACTTTTGTTCTTACATATTAATGTTTTAGAACCTATTTTTATTTAAAAACTTATTTCGAATATCCTGTTTTCTTCACTATTGCAGCACTCATTTCTTTTACTGTATCTGATGCCTCATAATCTTCTTGTTCAAATGCTTCTTTATGTAATCTTTCTACATTGCTTTGTAATGTTACAGGTACTCCATACCATCTGTCCAATGTTATTCCTTTTGTATCGTATGGCCAACCAATGCTTTCTGTTACCTTAAATGAAGCTAATTTTGGAATTAGTCCCCATATTTCTGATGTAGATATGTTTGTTCTTATTTTTGGTAGAATTGTGTCTGCAAAGCTATTTAATTGTCCTACATTAAGTGTTTTTGCTTTGCTTAGCATTGCTTCTACAACAGTTCTCATTCTTTCTGTTCTCTTATAGTCTCCACCAGCGGTGTATCTAACTCTTGTATATGAAACTGCTTGCACCCCATCTAATTTCTGCCTGCCAGAATGTGTTATATGTGATGATTTAACTCCAGAGCTTTCAGAAGTTGCATCTATATAGTCGTTTACATATTTAATTTCTGATTTGTCTATATCTATGTATACTCCACCCAAACTATCAACAGCAGCTATTACTGCATCAAAGTTTACTGTCACAAATTCTGTTATATTCAAATCCATTGCTTCGTTTAATGATTTTAGCGTATTTTGGGCACCACCATATGAATAAGCATGTGTTATTTTATCTAATCTTTTGGTTCCATTTTCCATTACATATACATAAGTATCTCTATATACAGAAATCAACTTTATTTCGTTTGTTTCTTGATTTATACTAGCAATCATCATACAGTCACTTCTGTTTCCTAGTCCATAATCATCTGCTCTACTATCAATTCCAAGTAAGGCTATGTTTCTGTATCCTTTTAATTCTTGTTTTGTTTCTTCGTTAATTCCTACCGCTGTTGTATCAATGTTTTCTTTTTGCATTTTGCCTATTTTTCCATTTACAAATGTATATCCAGCAACACCAAGTCCAACAATTATTATTACAAGAACAAGTAATATAATCAAAAATATCTTTAATCCTTTATTCATTTTCTTTTTCTTTCTCATATTATTTTCTTCTTCTCTTTCCTTGTTTCTTTCATATGCTCCATATTTATAATTTTCTGGGCTTATGTCTCCTTCTTTTCCCAAATTATCGGCCATTCGCTTCCCTTTTGTTGACATTTTATTTCTTTCCTCCTTAAAGGTTGTTTATATACTATATAAAAACTAATTTTCATTTTTTTGTTACCAGTATGGTATTCACTATTATAATATCAATTTTATAATAAAAGTTCAATACTTTTTATTATATTTATACACTTTTTCGACTTTTTTTGATACTTCTTTTTATCTTTATTTTTCAGATTTTGTGTTAACTCTAAGTGTTTTTAGATTTTCTTTTTTATATTATTCTCAAAAATTAACAAAAAAACTTCTCGTGATATTTCTACCACGAGAGGTTTTTTATCCTAATATATTTATTTCTTTTTCTAGTTGTCTTAAAAAATATCTCTTATTTGATTTAAATTTTGCTGGAGTAAAGCGTTTTGCTTGTTTTATTAACAAGTCTATTTTATCAAAATCTTCTAAAGCTAATATATAGCCCTCAGCTGTGAAATTATCTAATATTTGTAATTGATGGTCATTTACGTGCTCACCATACTGTTTTAGTCTTGCTGCTGCTATTATTTTTTTACCTTTTTTTAATGCTGTAAGTATAGTTCCAACTCCAGCATGGCATATTATTAAATCGGCTCTATCTATGCACTCTTCGAATTTTCTAACAGACATGTAGTCTATTATTTTCATATTTTTAGATTCATATTTTGTACTTCCAGCTTGTACTATTATTTCCTCTTTTTTGCTTACTTTTCCCTCATCTATTTTTTTCTGCAAAGCATCTAATAGTCTAGGAAATTTTTTATCTTGAGTTCCCAATATTACAAATATCATTAGTAAATCCACCCCCAACATACAGATTTTGGATATACTTTGTGCATTTCTTCCCATTGTACTACAAATGTGTCTGCAATTGGATAAACTAGCCTTCCAGCAACTGTTCCAGATGTTCTGTTTGCAAAGGTTTCTATAAAGATTACTTTGCTTCCAAATAATTTAGCAATATAACACATTGGCACTGCCGTATGTGTACCAGTAGTTACAACTACTTCTGGTTGATATCTAAAGAAATAATACAAGCTTATGAAGCAATTTGCTATAAATTTAAATATATATATGAATGGATATTTTTTTGTTCCATATATTAAAAAGCTTATTTTATCTTTGTATTCTTCTTTAAAACTGTCATCTACCTTAGTTTTTTCTGTAACTATATGATAGTCAAATTTTTTGAATAATGGTTTTATTTGCATTAATTCATTTAAATGTCCGCCAGTACTTGCAATAAACATTACTTTCCTTTTTAATCCTGTCTCCTCATTTTTTTCTGCTAATTGTTTTGGTTTATTCGAATTTCTATTTTTTATTTTCTCTACAATCCATACTATTATCATTACTAATAGTATTCCAAACGTTGCACCAACTGTATCTAAACATACATCTGTAAATTCTCCGCTTCTTCCTGGCACAAATAGCTGATGGAATTCATCTGTGCATGCATAAAAGAAACATAGCATTACGCTTACATCAAATTTATATTCTTTACAGCCTTTAAATGTTTGTGCGCAACACATTACAAGCGTTCCTAACAATAAATAAATTGAAAAATGTGCAACTTTTCTTATTATGGGATGTATTGTATTTATTAGTGTATCTGTATTAACTTCTGGATTATCTTGCCATATTATGCTTACTATAAATTTTGTAACTCCAACGCTTGTTCTAGAAGACTCTGTTGATTGCTCTGACGAAAACCTAAATATTGTACAGCATACAATCACAATGCAAATCATTAATAAATATCTAATTATATGTTTTAAAATATTTTTATTCATTTACTATTCCCTTCTCAATGCAAAATCATTTTAATTTGGCTGGAAATATTATTTACAAAGCAATGACACATACGGTATTATATGTCAACTATTTGTAAATAATATTTGACGTAGCCAAAATTGTAATCATTTTTCAACCGTCCAATTACATTTTATTTGGTACTTTTATTCCTAATAAATTTAGTCCTTTTTCTAGGACTGTTTTTACCATATATGTTAAGTACAAACGTGCATCCTTAATTTCTTTTTCTTGGTCTAATATATGGCAATTGTTATAAAAACTACTGTATTGTTCAGCAAGTGTTACTAAATATCTCGCAAGTATAGAAGGTTCTTCTTTTTCTGTTACATTGTTTAGAGTTTGGTTAAAGTTATACAATGTTGTGATTATATTCTTAGAATCTTCATCATTTAGTTTAGATACATCTACATCTTGTATATTTGGAATGTATCCAGCTTTTTCTAATACACTCTTCGTACGTACACAGATATATTGTACATATGATCCTGTTTCTCCATTGAAGTTAAGCATTATATTCCAGTCGAATATCTCATCTTTTATTCTATTGTTCGATAAATCGTTGAATATTACTGCTCCAACACCTACCATTTTTGCAACTTCTTCTTTATTTTCCAAGTTTGGATTTTTTTCTTCTATTATCTTTTTGCTCTTTTCGATTGCCTCGTTCAATAGGTCTTCGAGCTTAATTATATTTCCTTCCCTTGTAGACATTTTTCCTGTTTTTAATTGAACCATTCCAAACGGAACATGTTTTAATCCATTTGTATATTTTTCGTCTATTCCAAGGTATTTAGCTGTTGCAAATACTTGTTTAAAATGTAAAGCTTGCTCGTATGAAGTCAAATACAATGCTTTATCAAAATCGTATGTTCTTGCCCTATAAAGTATTGCAGCCAAATCTCTTGTTGCATATGTACTAGAACCATTAGATTTTATTATTAAGCATGGAGGCATGTTGTATTCATCAAGTTTTACAACTTTTGCACCTTCAGACTCTTCAAGTTTTCCCGCATTTTCAAGTATATCAACTACCTCTGGCATCTTATCTGAATAAAACGCTTCACCATTTAAAGAGTCAAATTTTGAGCCTAGCATATCATAAATTTTTTGAAATTCTTTTAGGCTTAAATCTCTAAACTTTTGCCATAAATCGACACAATATTTATCTCCGTCTTCCAACTTTTTAAAGTTATTTCTGCAGGCTTCTAAAACACTCTCGTCTTCTTTGCATAAATTATTTATTCTTACATAAATTTCTGTAAGTGAATCTATCGGCTTTTCTTCTATGTTATATTCTTCGCCCCAAAGTTTATATCCTTCTATAAGCTTTCCAAACTGAGTACCATAATCCCCTAAATGGTTAATTCCAGTAACATTGTATCCTAAATATTTATATATGTTGTACAAAGCTCCTCCAATAACAGTAGAGCGCAAATGTCCTATGTGGAAAGGCTTTGCAATATTTGGAGATGAATAATCTATTACAACATTTTTAGAATTTTTTTGTGTTTCACTTCCATATGTGTCTTGCATTTTATTAAAGCTTTTTATAACTTCTTCTGCTATTTTATTTTGATTCAATTTGAAGTTTAAAAATCCATTCACAGCATTCACTTCGCTAATTTCGTCTACATTATTCGCATTAATTTGCTCTCTAATACTTTCTTGCAAATCATTTGCAATCATCACAGGTGATTTTCTAAGTTCTTTTGCTAAAATAAAGCATGGAAAAGCAAAATCTCCATTGTTTGTATCTTTTGGTACTTCAATATTTATTATTATCTTATCCTTTTCAATGTTTGTTGCTTTAGCTATTTGTTCAGCTATAACCTCTTTAAAATCCTTCACTTCTATTTCTCCTTTTCGCCCAATAGGGACGCCCTTTTTTGGGCGAAATATTTTAATTTATATTTTTTATCTTAACTTCGCCTACTTGGGAATACCCTTTTGAGAGCAAAATATTAATCTATTATTTTATATCTCATCTTCGCCCAAAAAGGGGCGTCCCTATTGGGCGAAGTTTTAGTCTCCTAGGCAAATTCCTATATCTCTGGCTGTTTTCACCAAATCATCATCCATTGTCACTTTACGTAGGTTACTTTCTGGTGTATTTCCAGATACAGCACCAATCTCTTTATTGTTTCCTACAACGTCTTCTAGTGTTGCATAATCTAGTCTTCCGTTTTTCATAACTGCAATTGTTCCAAATTTTCCTTCCATTGCAAGTTCCATTGCTTTTGCTCCATATTTTGTAGATAGAACTCTATCAAATGCAGTTGGGGTTCCACCTCTTTGCATATATCCTAAAACAGTGCATCTGGCTTCAAATCCAGTAAGTTCTTCTAGTTGTTTTGCAACTTTTTGCCCGGCTCCGCCTAATTTGTTGTTATCAACGCCTTTTCCGTTGTTTCTAACTCCTTCCACTGTTATTGTTCCTCCCTTTGGAACAGCGCCTTCTGCAACAACTACAATGCTAAATTGCTTTCCAACTTTTGATCTTTCTTGAATTTTTCTTACTGCTGAATTTATATCATATGGTATTTCTGGTATTAAAGCTATATCAGCCCCTCCAGCTATTGCAGACTCTAATGCTATCCAGCCAGCATATCTTCCCATAACCTCAAGAACCATTATTCTATGATGTGTCTCTCCTGTGGTATGTAACCTATCTAACGCTTCTGCTGCAACAGATACAGCTGTATTATACCCAAATGTGATATCTGTACATGCAACATCATTATCTATTGTCTTCGGAACGCCTATAACATTGATTCCCTTCAAGCTGAAGTCTCTTGCAGACTTTTGAGTTCCGTCTCCTCCAAGTGTGAATACGCAATCAAACCCATCATCTTTTACATTTTGAACGCATTTATCTGATAAATCTTGGTATTCAATCTCTCCATTTGGAAGTACTACCTTATAATTAAATACATTTGCATTTGTAGATGAACCAATTATAGATCCACCTTTTGGCAAAATTCCTGATGCATTACTGCTTTCGCTTGTGCTTAATCTTACAAAATCGTTATTAAGTAATCCTCTATAACCATCTATAAATCCATAACATTCTATGTTGTTTTTCTCTGCTGTTTTTATAATTGCTCTAATAACGGCATTAAATCCTGAAACATCTCCACCATTTGCTAGTATTGCAACTTTTTTCAACATATTTTTATTCCTCCAATTTTCTTAAGTTTTTCTATATTTATTCTTTACACATTATAGCAAATTAAACAAAAAAGTCAATTAAAACAGTAGCATTTAAACATATTTTTACATTTTAAATATCGTTTACTCGGTAACTAGAATTTACTTTTTCTAAATAGAAATTACTTTTTCAATTGACCATTTTTACATTTTATAATTTTATTTTTCAAAAAATATTATACACTAAAAGTTTGCGGAGAGCAGTCTGCCCTCCGCATTTTGCCAATTACTTTTTTGGTACCTGACCACTTTAGTTATTTTCCTGTTTCAACAAGTTGGCACATTCAAACGCCGCCATTGCATATGTCCTTTGATTCGGCATAAAGAAACGACCCTCAACTTCATACGACTTTAACTTGTTTAGAATTCTAATAGCCCGTTCATAATTACAAGCCATTTTGAATTCCATTGAAAATTTGTTGTTATGGTCAAAGCAAATTTCAATGATTGGCACAATAATTCCTCCTTTTGGAATATAAATGTAGATTATATTTTATCATATTTTATTAATTTTTGCAATAATTTGTCGTTATTTATCATTTTTATGTTTACTTTTTTTATTGTTTCTTTTACATTTTTTAGTTATTAACAAGCCTGTGGATAATGTGGATAACTCTGTGGATAGTTTGTGCTCAAGGCTTTCATTCTAGAGTTATACACATATATTATTGTTAATCAATTTATGAAAACCTTCTCAGTAAAACAAGCATATTTATTATGTCTATGTTCTAAACATTGTTTCGACGAACCTATTTTTTGCATTTCAGTAATTTTTAAAAATTATTTATAAAAAAATAGAAAGACTAATTTTTTTCGGTCTTTCTATTTGATTTATTTAATTACTATCGCAATAATCAGCATTATCTGTAACACAATTATTACTGGAATTCCAATAAAAAATCTTGGTTTTTTCGTCTTATGATGAAAAGTATACATTCCAATAATTGCTCCTATGCTCCCACCGATTAAAGCTAAGGTTAATAGTGTAGATTCTTTTATTCTCCATCTATCTTTTTCTGCTTTTTTCTTGTCTATAAACATAGCCAGAAATGCAATTATATTTATTATTAATAAATATATTATTATATTTTTTAATGTAAAAATATCATTTAATTCTACCATTCTTATTCTCCATACAGTATAATTTCGCCCAATAGGGACGCCTTTTTTTGGGCGAAACATTAATTTATTATTGTTCATATCATCTTCGCCCAAAAAGGGGCGTCCCTATTGGGCGAAATTATGCAAATAAGCTCATCTGGTTGCTTTGGCTCATTCCATCCAAGCATCCTGCTTTTTCTAGCATTTCTATTGTAGATTTGCCGACTTTTGCACGTATTTTCATATCATCTATAGACATGAATTCTCCTTCTTGTCTTGCTTCTTGTATTCCTTGTGCCGCAACTGTTCCAAGTCCTGGTATACTGTTTAATGGTGGGCGTATTCCATCAACTTCTACTTTAAATTTTACAGCATCTGACTCATATAAATCTATTGGCAAGAAGTTTAAACCTCTTTCATACATTTCTAGAACTATTTCTAAAACTCCATATGTGTCTTGGTCTTTCTTTGTTGCTGCTTTTCCAGCAAGTTCTATTTCTTTCATTTTATTCTTTACACGCTCTACCCCATGGCACATTATCTCACTATCAAATGCATCTGCTCTTATAGAGAAGTATGCAGCATAATATGCTTTTGGGATGTGAACCTTGAACCACGCAATTCTGAAGGCGTTTGTAACATATGCAGCAGCATGGGCTTTTGGGAACATGTATTTTATTTTTTTACATGAACCAATGTACCATTCTGGTATGTTGTATTCCCTCATTGTTGCTTCATGCCCTTTCCAGCCTTCTGGGTCTTTTGATGGCTTTCCTTTACGGACAAACTCCATTATTTTGAAGGCTTTTTGTGGTGGCAATCCTTCCTTAATTAGATAAATCATAATATCATCTCTACAACATATAGCATCTTCCAGCTTTATAGTGCCTTCTTCGATTAAGCTCTGTGCGTTGTTTAACCATACGTCTGTACCATGTGATAGACCTGAAATTCTAATTAATTCATCGAACGTTTTTGGCCTTGTATCTACAAGCATTCCTCTTACGAATTTTGTTCCAAACTCTGGCACTCCAAAACTTCCAACCTCGCTGTGTATCTGTTCTGGTGTAACTCCTAATGCTTTTGTAGAACAAAATATAGACATTGTTTCCTTATCATCTAGTGGTACTTTTGTTGGATCTTGTCCAGTAATATCGAATAACATTCTTATCATGGTCGGATCATCATGACCTAGTATATCTAGCTTCAATAGGTTCTGGTCTATTGAGTGGTAGTCGAAGTGAGTAGTTATAATATCTGAGGTTGGATCATCTGCTGGATGCTGAACAGGTGTAAATTCGTAGATTTCTCTTCCCTTTGGAACAACTATAATTCCACCAGGGTGCTGACCTGTTGTTCTTTTTATTCCTGTGCAACCATAAGCAACTCTAATTACCTCTGAATTGTTTATTGGTATTCCTCTTTCTTCGTTATATTTTCTAACATAACCCATTGCTGTCTTTCCGGCAACAGTACCAACGGTTCCAGCCTTAAACGTTGTACCTTTTCCGAATATTACTTCTGTGTATCTATGTGCTTTTGCCTGATATTCACCAGAGAAGTTTAAGTCGATATCGGGTTCCTTGTCTCCATTGAAGCCCAAGAAAGTTTCGAATGGAATGTCTAGCCCATCTTTTGCGAGTCTATGTCCGCACTTAGGGCACATCTTATCTGGTAAGTCGAAGCCGTTCTTCACACCATAATCAGTAAAATCCGAATACTTGCAATTTGGACATCTGTAATGTGGAGGAAGCGAATTAACCTCTGTAATACCTGTCATGTTTGCAACAAATGACGAACCAACAGAACCTCTGGAACCAACGATGTATCCATCTGCATTTGATTTCCAAACCAGTTTCTGTGCTATGATGTACATAACGGAGAATCCGTTTTTAATGATAGATGTTAGCTCTTTATCTAGTCTCTCTTCAACTATTTGTGGAAGTGGGTCTCCATATAACTCGTGTGCCTTGTTGTATGCAATATCTTTAATTGTTTTCTCACAATCATTTATGTATGGAGGGCATTTTTCTGGTGATATTGGGCTGATTTGCTCACACATATCTGCTATTTTATTTGTATTTGTAACAACAACCTCATAAGCCTTTTCTTCTCCTAAATAGCTAAATTCTTCTAGCATTTCTTCTGTTGTTCTTAAATATAATGGAGCCTGCAAATCGCAATCTGCATAGCCTTGGCCTGCCTCTAATATACGTCTATATATTTCATCCTCTGGATCCATGAAGTGAACATCGCAAGTTGCAACTACCAATTTATCTAGCTTCTCTCCTAAGGCAACTATTTTTCTATTTATGTCTCTTAAGCCTTCTACATCTGGCACAACTCCATTTCTAACCAAGAACATGTTATTTCCAGTTGGCTGAATCTCAAGATAATCATAATCTCTTGCGATTGCTTCTATTTCTTCATCATCTTTTCCATTTTCGATTGCCTGATACAATTCTCCTGCCTCACAAGCACTTCCTAAAATTAAACCTTCTGAATACTGCTTATATATTGATTTTAGTAGCATTGGTCTGCCTTTGTATATGTAATCCAAATGAGATATTGAGATTAACTTGTATAAATTTCTTAATCCAACATAGTTTGTAGCAAGAATTATTGCATGGAAGCTCTTTAACTTCTTGTAATTTACGTTTTCGCCAGCAAGCTTATCTATATCTTCTATGGTTTTAGCACCTTTTTCTTCTAGCATATTTAGCATTACTCTAAATACTTTTACAGTAGTATCAACATCATCTAAAGCTCTGTGTGCAACTATTACCTCAATTCCAAGTTTATCTGCGATTATCCCTAATTTATATTTTTTGAAGTCTGGGAATAAATCTTTTGCAAGTCTTAGAGTATCTAAGTAAGTGTTGTCTAAAGATAACCCCAATTGTTTTGCATTGTATTTCAAGAAACCAACGTCAAAATCTGCATTGTGTGCAACAATTACGCTATCTCCAACAAATTCTAATACCTTTGGCATTACTTTATCTATTGTCTCAGCATCTTTTACCATGTCATCTGTAATGTTTGTAACTTCTACAACCCTTTGAGGAATTGGCTTTTCTGGGTTTACGAAACATTCAAATTCATCGATGACTTCACCTTTTTCATTCATCTTCATTATACCAATTTCGGTAATCTTCTCTGTTCTAAACGAAAGGCCTGTTGTCTCTAAGTCTAATACACAATATGTAGTGTGTAAATCTTGTCCCTTTGGGTTTGAAACAGATGGCACCTTATCTGGAACCAAGTACGCCTCGACTCCATAAAGTACCTTCATGTCTGGGTTATTTACTCCCAACATTTTGTGTGCATCTGGGAACGCTTGAACACTTCCATGGTCAGTAATTGCAATAGACTTCATTCCCCACTTCATTGCACGTTTTATAAGGTTTTTAGCAGGAGTAATTCCATCCATCGTGCTCATCTGAGTATGCATATGAAGTTCCACTCTTTTAATCTTAGCATTATCAGTTCTTACAGCTTTCTTCTCTTCTGGCATTTCTACAATAGTATTTACCAAAACACCTAGCTGTTTTGCATATGGGTCAAACTGAGCAGTACCAGCAATTCTTACTCTTGCAGCACTCTTTAATCTCTTCTTTAATTTATCCAATTTTTCTGGTGCAGAAAATACCTTACAATCGATTGTATTAGTTCCATCATAAACGCTAAATATAACAAGTGACTTACCACTTTTTAGCTCTCTTACCTTTATTCCAAGATTGATGTCATCATCTTTTGCATCAAGCTCTACACTTAAAATTTGTCCTTCTAATATTACGTTTCCACTGTCTACGCCTATATCTTGAATCTTTATGATTGGATCACTTAAATTCAAACTTCTACCATAAATTAATGGTGTATCTTCTTCAGGTACAGCTACAGCCTCTGGAGCTTCTGGCATAGGTGGCATAGGAGCTTCTTGTGCAGGATTTTGAGCAGATTTATTGTATTGTTTCTTCTCTCCATATTGTCCTTTATTGTACTGACTCTTATTATATTGACCTTTGTTGTATTTGCTTTGTCCAGCATTTTTGCTAGCATATGGCTTTGCTTCTTGTTGTGGTTTTTCACTGTGTTCGGCACTAGCTGTACCATTGTCCTTGGTCATTTCTAGTATTGCTTCTTTTTCTAATCTTTCTAGCCTTTCTTTATATTGAGTAACCGTATTTTCAGAAACCTTTTCTTCATATGTCATCGTATATTTTTTGCCATATATATTATAAATTAGCCCAGCAAAAACCTCATTAAATTTATTGCTCTCTAAAAACTCTTTTCCATTTAGAAAAAGAGTAACCTTTATATTGTTATTAACAATTTGAATCTCACTATTATTCAAAAAAGCTCTCGCAATAGGATGCTTGTACGAAATATACTTAACAATACTTTGCCATTCTTTTGCTATTTTTTCAGAAACATCGACTTCTTCCTCAAGCTCATATTTTATTGTAAGCTTAGCAGTTTGAATCTGAAAACGCCTTTCCATATACTTTTCTAGTTCTAAAACATCGTTAATATCAATTAATTTATTAGAAGCAATAAACACTTCTAATAAATTTTTCTTTTTATATAAATCAATTCCTATAACTCTTGCTGCATTAAGAACAAAACTGTTAGAGTTATAGTCTTTAAAAACCTCTTTAACAGTCTTTGAAGTTTTAACTTCATCCATTTTTTTAATAAATCCCCCAATTTATTAATTTTTGTTGAAAACAACTATAATTTTTCTATATTAAATTGCACATCATTGATTGGAAAAGAATTAAATTTTGACAAGGAAAATGAATTTTACAAGGCAAGGG
>CAKOZB010000023.1 GCA_934131055.1 uncultured Clostridia bacterium
ATTGTAAGCCTCATATATAAAAAGTATAGACATGAACATGATTAATAATTTTTTCCAATGTTTTCTTAGTACTATAAATATAAATGGTAAACTTAGTACAACAACATATAAACCATTATGTCTTAAAATCATTGTGAGTATTGAAATTAGCACATATCCTACCATGTTTCTTTTCTTAGCTAAAAATTCATCTGTATTAAATATTAACTCTATGTTTTGTATTATAAACAAAGGCATTATTCCAGAGAATAATATATCTTTCCACATTGTTATACTGTACATTCCATTTACTGGGTAGAACATGTAAAACAATAAAGTTATTAGCTGAACAAATGCTGGAACTTTTTTCTTTCTTAAATATTTCAATACAAATGCTGCAAAGGTTGCCATTGTAAGCATAGAGAATATGCTATATAAAGCAATTCCTGTATTTATATTTCCAGATAATTTTAAGCCTAAATTTATGAATATTCCTATTATTGCCGTATGCGTAATAGGGTGATGAGCTTTTAGTGGCAATATTCCTATTGTTTGTTCTATTTGAGAATATGAATCCGATGTTACGATTCCAGGATAATATCTTAAAAAGAATGGCAAATATGATAAAAACATAAGTAAAATCGTGATTATAACAAGAAATACTTCATTCTTAAGTAACTTTATATTTGATAAATCTTTTCCCAATATTGTAATATTTTCAGATTTTAACCTATTATTTTCAAATATATCATAGACCCATAAAATTATTATACCAAACATTGTGAAATAGCCAATAAAATTTACTATAAGCCATTTATTTAAAATGTGGTCAAGAGTAAAATCTGTATTTATACTCTTTCCTATTATCTCTATTATCGTGTATATAAATGCTACAATTCCCGCTGTTATCATTTTTCTTTTTGTATTCTTTGTTGATTCTAGTGTTTTCTTTATTACAAAATAGCAACTTGCAAATATAAATACAAATATTATGTTATTGCCACTTATTAGAAAGTTATGCCATATACATATAGTAAGAATGCATGCAAGTATAAAAGATATAATATTGTTTTTGTACTTTTTCATCTTCTCCTAGAGTTTTTTAAGCTCTTTCTCCTTGTGTAATATTTAGGTTTTAAAGGTTACCCATATCCCTATATAATTTCTAAAATTTTTGAGTATATTTTATATGTTGATTTATTTACAGTTCTCATATATTTATTTTTACCAATATTTACAGTTTTTAAAATTACATTTTCTTTCCAGTTTGGAAAATTTAAATTTAGTCTTTCCCAGCTTTCTGTTAGTAATTTTTCTCTAATTGTCTTATCCTTTATTTTGCACATTCTTTTCAAAGAACTGCATAGTAAATATCTTGCATAATTATATTCGAGTTCATCTCTATACTCTTCATAAATATTGTTCTTTTTATAAAATTTGATAACATTATCCAATACAGTAAATATCTCTGCCGTTCTTTCATTTTGAACATTTGCAATAGAACCTTCTCTTTGTACATAATGAACAAATGGCTTATCAACATAGGCAAATTTATTTATAAATGGTATAAGCTTATAAGTAAATTCTACATCTTCATATCTTAATCCTTTGGGAAATTCTAAGTTATTATCTATTATTAATTGTCTCTTAATTAATTTATTCCAGGCAACCACTCTAACAAAGCTAAGCATGTCTTTTTTATTTTTATATGTATACTGCTTGTCCACCCTAATTTTATTTGGAAATTCCCATATAAAATCACATTCAACATAATCTGCATTTTCTTCTATTGCCTTATTGTACATTTCTTCATAAGCATTTTTTTCTATGTAATCATCTGAATCTAAAAAGGCAATAAAATCACCAGTTGCATATTTTAGTCCATAGTTTCTTGCATCTGATAATCCTCCATTTGCTTTTTCTACATAGATTACTCTGTCCTTGTTATTTTTTTCGTATTCTTTTGCTATGTTTCCAGAATTATCTTTAGAGCCATCATTTACAAGAATTATTTGAATATCTTCTAAAGTTTGACTAAGCAATGAATTAATGCTCTTTTCTAGATATTTTTCTACATTATAAATTGGAACTATTACACTTACTTTTGGCATTTTTATCCCTTTCCTAAATCTATCTCAATTTTAAATATAGTTTTATATTTATTTTCAAAAGTATTTTCTTTATAAATTGTTTTACATCTCTTGCTTTTATGTTATTTGCAAGTTTTCTCTTTCTTATTTCCTTTATGAATTGTTTTTGCTCTTTTCCCTTTAGATTATTCACTTCTAATATTATACAATTAGTATAATATATTTTTATATTCTCCTTAGATTTTTCTGAAATTTTATAATCTTTAATTTTTTTGACCATTTCATCATAGAAATACAGTAAATCTGAAGCTCTTTTATATGTAATTTCTGAATTTCCCCTCGTGATGCTTTTTTGAGTTTGCACATAGTTATAACCAAATACATCTACACTCGCAACTTTATCAGCCTTCAATAGTATAAGAGGAATTAATCCAAAATCTTCATGATATTTTCCTTTAGTAAACTCAAATTTATTTCTTCTAAAAAAATCTCTTTTATACAAATACCCCCATGCAACTTCTGTCATTACATCTGCTTTATATAAAATGTCAAATGCCTCTTCACCACTTTTTTCTTCAAACAATGGTGTATAATTTTTCTCAAGCACATTACCTTGTTCATCAACTTTTGCAATTTTAAATTTAATCATGTCATATTTTTGTTCCATATATGGTAACAAATCAGTATATAAATTTTCTGTTATATAATCATCTGAATCTACAAATGATATGTACTCTCCAGTTGCATATTTCAATCCATAATTTCTTGCATCTGATAATCCACCATTTGCTTTTTCAAAGTACAAGACTCTATCTGGGTCTTTTACAACATATTTTTTTGCAATTTCTGCACTCGAATCCTCTGAACCGTCGTTTACAAGTATTATCTGAATATCTTTTAAAGTCTGATTTAGCAATGAATCTAAACATTTTGCCAGTTGCTTTTCCACATTATAAATTGGAACTATAACACTTACTTTTATCATAAATAATCTTATCCCTTTCTTAAAGTGTAAATCTATTTAGGAAAATTGTTATTTTGTAACATTCTTTTTTTAAAAAACTATTCCAATACTTCTTTTAGATTTTTTAAAGCATCTTGTTTATTCTTTTCTCTCCATAATTTGTACTCTTCTAAGATTTTTTCTCTATTTTCTAAAGCATTTAAAGTCTTTTCTTTTATCTCTAATATATCATCTGCATTTTTTACTGCCAAGTAATCTTGTAAAGAGCTTCCTTCAAAGCCTTTAAAACTGTTTCCAACCAGGCATGGTGTACCAAGTTCAAGGCTTTCATACGGAATCATGCTATTTTCATCAACTGTACTAACATATAGATTTATATCATTGTTTGCTAGTTTTTTATATAGTTCTTGCTTTGTCATTAATTTATTTGCAACAGTTAAATTAATATTAAAAAATCTTGCGATTTTTGATATTTTATAATTTACTGGAGAACAATCTAACTTTGCATTTTCAATCATGCTTACTGCACAAAGTTGATTATATATATTTCTGCCAGTTCTATCATATGCTTCATACATTCCAATTTTTATTGGCAAGTTTTCATTTTTTTCTACTTTATTATCTTCATTGTAGCTTTCTCTATTTTCAATCTCTACATATTTAGATAATAATTTTGCTCTATATCCTTTTTCTTTATAGAACTCATATACAGACCTCTTTAAAAATACTAATTCATCAATCAAACCTTTATCATACATTCCTAAAATATTGTCAAAATTATTCCATATTATTGCATCTGTTAAATCTTCTTGCCCATTATGAATTATCATTTTTACCTTCATACTTGATTTCTGTTTTTTTATGCTTGATATAAGCATGTCCCATCCATCAGCATATTGATTAAACAATATTTGTTTCTTACTAGAATTAACTATTGCACATGCAATCATTTCAGCTTCTTTTTTTGTATACTGCTCTCTAATTTCTAGTATACTGCCTTCAATAAGATTTTGTATTTCATTTTTTTCTACAGGCATTTCTGGATGACAAATTGTAATGAAATCTTTTTGAATTTGGTTTATCTCATTTGTTATCCTCTTTACTCTTCTACTTCTTGTAATATATATAGAAGCCTTCATTCTAGCCCAGCTATAAATTTTCTTTAATGTAACAATTATGCTTGTTTTAAAATTAAATATCCCATCAATAATAGAGTTTAAAGTTTTACCGAATGCTGGTCCAAAAGTTCTATATATTCCTATTGTTCTTTTTTCTCCTCTATCGGTCCATGTTGCCTTAAATAGGTGAACCATACATGTATTTTTAGTATACACCTTTTCAGAATAATTGTAGTTTATTGGATAGAAATAATCTCTTGGGTAAACATAAATATTTTCATCAAATATTCGAACTCCCTGTTCATTTACTTTGCTCTCATATTGTTTCAAAATTTTCGTAATTATAACTGGATTTGCAAAATTATACATAATTTCGGGTTCAAAGTGTTTTATTTTTCCATAGTAATCCAGTATTTCTTTTATATACTTATTTTGTGGATTTTGTACATAAATCATTGCTGTTCCAACATATCCACTATCTTCATATCCAAGCACAACTTCTTTATTTAAAACATCAGTTGGATCTTTTAATATTTTTACATCAGTATCGAGATACAATCCACCTTCATTATATAATGCATATATTCTTACATAATCACTAACAAATGCCCATTTTTTACTCTCATAAGCTTCTTTTACAAATGGAAAGCTGTTAACATCAAAATTACTCTCATCCCATTGTTTTATTTCGTAATCTGGCAAAAACTTTTTCCAAGTTTTTATGCAATCTTCGACCGATTTTGGTAATTTTTTGCCTCCAAACCAACAATAATGTATCTTTTTTACCATTGTCTTCCTCCAATTATTTATTTATAATAGATTTTAAGAATGTTTTTAATGAAACTAATATATTTCTAAAATAATTTATTATTTTTCTCTTTATCAAGTTGTTTTTTATACTCTTTATATTGCCATTTTTCAATGCAATAAACATATTTGTAACCAATTGCTTTTGTCTTTCTGAATAATCATTCTTTTCAGTGTTTACCATATTTGTGTTTACAATATATTCTATTGTGTTTTTATTATCTTTTTCAAAGCCTTCTAAATGACTTTCAAACTCTTTTTTATTAGCATTATAGTCTTGTGTTATCATATCCAATATTCTTCTTACAAAAAACTCATTTATTATAAGCTTGTATTTTTCACAATCATTATCATGATTTTTTATAACTTCTGAAATATTGCTACAAATTTTGTAAAAAGCCGACATGTATGTATTTGTTGCAACTATAGACTTCTCTCTTTGTAAATAATAATACATTGGATATGGTATATATTTTATGTTTTTTGCATTTGTCAATATAAATGGTGTTACAGCAACATCTTCATACTGTTTTCCAACAGGAAATTCGAATCCATTGTATAATTCTTTTTTTATTATTTTGTTACAAGACGAACCAGACATCGCTCCATTTATAAGTCCATCCAAGAAATTTTCTTTATCATCTCTGCGTGCTCTTGATGTATAGTTCCAAAGAGGATTCTTCTCAAATATAACATATAAATCATATATTATAATGTCATTATCCTTCACATATTCTCTTGCAATTTTATAAAAGTTTTTGTCGATGTAATCATCAGAATCAACTACACTAATAAACTCGCCTCTAGACTTTGCAATTCCAACATTTTTAGTGTCTGCAAGCCCTTTGTTGTCTTTCTTCAAATATACAAAATTATTTTTATACTCTTCTGGTAGAGCATTTATAAATTTTTTTATAATTTTCTCGCTATTGTCTTTCGAGCCATCATTTACAACTATTACCTCACAGTCCTTGTCCATGGCTTCGTATATTGACTTTAGAGTTTTTTCTACGTATTTTTCTGTATTGTAAACAGGTACAATTATTGAAAATAAAAATTTACTTTTTTCTTCTGTCATTTATATTTTCCTCTTTTCTTTTTGATATTTAATGCTTTTATGTCAGACTAATCATTTATAAGTTTTTCTAGCTTTTCATTTATTTCTTGATTATACTCTTTATAATCAAACTCCTCTTTCTGAGAAATTCCGTTAATTATTGCATTTTTCATCGCACTATAAATTGAATTTACATCTTTTTGTGTCACAACACCATGTTTGTTTTGTATAATTTGTAAACTATCAGATACATTCGTTGTAATTATTGGAATGTTTAATATCATAGCCTCCAAATAAACAACTGGAAAGCCCTCATATTCAGATGTAAGAATTAAGCTATCTGCAAGTTTAAAGTATGGATATGGATTTTGTTTTTTTCCTAAGAATATTATATTATTTTCTAATTTATATTCATTTACCATTTTTTTGTACTCTTGCGTTTTGTTTCCGCTTCCAACTAGCAAAATTCTAAAATCTAGATTATCTTCTTTCAGCTTCTTAGCAGCTTCAATTAATCTCGTTAGTTTCTTGTCTTCCTCAGTATGTCTTCCAACATTCAAAAAAGTAAAAGCTTTCTCTTTACAACAATCTGTAACCTTTTCTTGAGACTTTCTTAAAATTTCCTCTGCATCGATAAAATTATAAATAACACTTGTTTTGTTTATGAAATCCTTATCATTTTTTAAATTTTCTACAAATATATCTCTTGCATTTTCAGATACAAATACAATATTCTTAAAGTCTTTTGCTTTAACTCCCTCAAAAAATTCAACATATTTTGACTTATTATTATTAAACATTTGCATATATTCACTATGTACCCATAAACAACTATTTTTCGAAGCAGTTCTTGCCACAAAAGATGCAGGTTTAGAATATGTTGCATATGCACACGAAAAATCATACTTATTTTTATATTTCATTCTAAACATTGTCTGTTTTAGAAAATTAATACCTTTTCTTAGAATGGTTACCTTACTATCATTTGGACAATACACGCATATCTGTATTTTCTTATCAATTTTATCTAAAAAAATTCCTTCTTTTTTCTCCAGAAATAGCGTTATTTCATATTTATCTGTCCTTGCTAAGTAATTTAATAAATTAACAAGTGCGTTTTCAATTCCACCTATATCAAGCGAAACTGCTGAAAACAATAATTTTTTCATTAACTTCTCCTTTTTACTGAGCTACAATTTCAACATTATATCCTATAAACAAGCCTGTTTCTACAACTCCAGTTATGTTTTTCAATCTTCTTTCTAATGTCTCGTCTATGTTATCAAACCAAGCATCTAATATAATATTGCCGTTTTCTGTTATTACTGGACCATCCTTCTTTAGAGCTAAACGTAATTCTACATTTTGTGCTCCTTGTTTATATATCTCTTCTTTTACCAAATTTATAGCCTTTGGAGTACACTCTACTGGTACTGGAAATTTGCTTCCTAGCCTATTTACTATTTTTGATTCATCGACTAATATATAGGTTTTATTTGAACATTTAATATTTAATTTTTCATTAAACATCGCAGCTCCTCTGCCTTTTATTATCCAGTTGTCATGGTCAACCTCATCAGCTCCATCAAAGCACCAGTCAGGCTTTTTTTCTTCCAATGTTGCTGTTGGGATTCCAAGATAAGTACATAACATTTTAATTTCGTATGACGTAGGAATAGCAATAATATTCAAGTGTTCAGTTTGTACCTTTTTTGCAATTTCAATAGCAGTCAAATAAGATGTTGAGCCAGAGCCAAATCCTATAACGTCACCATCTTGTACACGTTCAGCCATTTTTCTAGCAACCTGTTCTTTTGCCTCTCTATTTTTTATTTCTTCCTTCCACATTGGTTTTTGCAATGTTTCTTTAGCCCAATCCATCTTATTTACTTCCTTTCTATTTTTTCTATTGTATTATTTTACTATTTTGAAGAAACTTCCTTTTCCAATTTGTATTATCATTTCACCTTCAAAGTTATTTAATGATTGATAATCTGTTACCTTTTCTCCTTCGATTTTTATTCCACCTTGTTCGAAAAGTCTCTTCAATTCTGCTTTTGAAGCACATTTCTTTGTTTTTAATAATGTGTCTAATATATTATTTTCGAATTTAATTTCTTCAATATCTTCTGGAGCTTCTTGTTTTTGGAATGCTGTTTTAAAATGTTCTTCTGCTTGCTCGGCTTCTTCTTCATTATGATATAATCTTGCTATTTCTTTTGCAAGCTCCATCTTTATGTTTCTTGGATTTTCTCCATTATTTAATCTTTCTTCTATCTTTGCAATATCATCTGGATGTACATCTGTACATAAATTGTAATATTTTATTATCATATTATCTGGAATCTTCATTACCTTCTCATACATCGTATTTGCATCTTCATTTACACCAATGTAATTTCCTAGACTCTTGCTCATTTTTTCAACTCCATCAATTCCTTCAATTAAAGGCATAAAAAGTGTAATTTGAGGATCTTGGCCATAATCTTTTTGTATATTTCTTCCCATAAGTACATTGAATGTTTGGTCTGTTCCACCCATTTCTAAGTCTGCTTGAATTGCAACAGAATCATATGCCTGCATTAATGGATAGAAAAACTCATGTACAGCTATTGGTTGATTATTTGTATATCTCTTCTGGAAATCGTCTCTTTCTAGTATTCTTGCCACAGTACATTTCGAGCAAAGATTGATAACATCTCTGAAATCCATTTTTCCTAGCCATTCACTATTAAATTTAACTGTTGTCTTGCTTGGATCTAATATCTTAAATATTTGCTTTTGATATGTTCTTGCATTTTCTTCTACTTGCTCTTTTGTAAGTTGTTTTCTTGTTTTAGACTTTCCTGTAGGGTCACCTATCATTCCTGTAAAGTCACCTATTATAATTATTACTTCATTTCCTAAATCTTGTAATTGTTTAATTTTTCTAAGTACAACAGCATGTCCTAAGTGAATATCTGGTGCAGATGGGTCTAAGCCTAATTTTATTCTTAGTGGTCTATGTTCTGCATCTACCTTTTTCAATTTTTCTCTAATTTCTTCAACATCTGTATGGTCCGCTGCACCCTTTAACATTATTTTTATTGTATTTTCTATATCCATCAAAATCTCTCCTAATTATAAATTTTACATTTTACTCCATTTATGAGTCTATTTTTTTCGTGTATATTATATGCATTTTGCAATGCTTTGTCAATCATACTATTTTTCATCAAAATATTGACTTTCTTCTTGTAATCCTTCAAAATTAATCTGTCTTAATATTTCATATGCTATTACGCATACAGAATTTGAAAGATTTAATGACCTTAACACTGGTCTCATTGGAATTCTTATAGTTTTATCTATATATTTTTGCAATAAATCTTCAGGTAGACCTTTAGTTTCTTTGCCAAATAATACAAAGACATCCTCATCTTTAAATTTACTATAATCTACATCTGTATAACAGTGTTTTGCCTTGGTTGTAGCCATAAACATGTTATGTTCCTCTGGCTTATATTTTTCTAAAAAAGCATCTAATGATGTATGTTCTTCAATCTCTAATTTATCCCAATAATCTAATCCGGCTCTCTTTAGTTGTTTATCATCTATTTTAAAGCCTAATGGATAAACCAAATGTAGCTTTGCACCTGTTATAGCACAAGTTCTTGCAATGTTTCCTGTGTTTTGTGGTATTTCTGGTTCTACCATTACTATGTGTAATTTCATTTTTCTTGTTCCTTCCTAATTTACATTATTTTTAGTACAGCCTTAGGTACATATCTAGAAATATCTTTTCCATTATCAAATATTTCTTTTACTGTACTTGAGCTTATACCGCCAAGTGTCCCTGCTCTTACATATATCGTATCTAATCCTGATATTTCTTCATTAATCTCTGCTATATTTTCCTCATAGTAGTAATCCATATCATCTCTTATTCCTCTTACTAAGAAATTACATCCATTGTCTTTTGCTGCATCAACTGATAGTCCTTCATATGTAATTACGTCTACATTATCTATATTTTCATCTTTCAAGGCTTGTTCTATGGCATTTTTCATTTTCTCTTTATCATATCTTCTTGCCTTCTTATTGTTAATGCCTATTCCAATCACTAGCCTGTCAAATACTTTTGAGGCAGTCTTTACAACATGCATATGTCCCATAGTAAATGGGTCAAAACTTCCAGCATAAAATCCTATGTTCATTATAGTTCCTCCTTTAGATAATTTAATATTTGCTTTAAGGCTTTTTCTCTATGAGTTACTCCAAGCTCTTCTTCTGTAAGTTCATTCATAGTCTTATCAAATCCTTCTGGAATAAATATTGGTCCATATGTAAGTTTTCCAAGAGGTCCTGGAGTTCTAACTATTCTTCCTAGAGTTTCACCTCTTGCGACATTTACTTTTCCGTCTGGCATCATTAATGTAAGAACACATACAAATTTTGCAGTTCTATCTTCATCCTTAACATTTTCCATTTTCGAAAGTACTTTATTTATTGCAACAACTTGAGGAGCGTGGTCTCCTGCGTATCTCGCGCTATATACTCCTGGTTCTCCATTTAATGCATCGATGCAAAGTCCAGCATCATCTGTCATTATGATTTCATTTATATTGTTTTTTTCACAATAAGCCTTGATGGCTTTTGCTTTTATGAGTGAATTTTCTTCAAATGTAGTTCCATTTTCATCAATTTCTTCGTTAAATCCAATATCTTTTAAAGATAAAATTTCAACATCAATATTCTTGTATTCCAAATAATCCTTTACTTGAGCTATTTTAGCCTGATTCGAAGTTCCATATATAATTTTCATATTAAATCACAATCCTCTCTATAAATTTATTCGCAGTATTTTTTATATAATCTCTTTAAATTGCTTTTAGTTATAGTTTTTTCAATTCCATTTATGCTTACTTGTGTAAAAACTTCTGTCACCATAGATTTATTTTTTTCATTAAGTGGCATATTGTCTTTACGCGAATTCCAATATTTTAACTGTGTGTCATTTCTCCATCTTTTGCCATTGTATACAATTCCAGCAGCCAAATTATCACATATCATCTCTACAGTATATTTATATGGAATTACTGGCATTGGATTTCTAGACATCGGGTCATACCAATATTCTGGATGATGTTTATTTCTTCCTTTATGGTGTAACCATGCTTTCGAATAGCCCTGCTTTCTTTTTGCAAATAAAATTGGACTCATACTTCCATTATAGTATTTTACAGACTCCCAAAATTCTGTTGGAGAAAATTTTGATAAATCGTGTACTAATCCTCTCCAAGGTATTCCAGCTTTGCAACATAACTTGAATACTACCCATCTATGTCTTGTGACTAAATTAAAGTGCTTTATTGTATTGGTTAACATATTGCTTGTCATGTTTTGCTTCCTTTCTACTTTCATTTTTCTTACAATATCCTATCACAAATGGCTTAAAATCTCAACATTTTCATAAAAGAAACTTGGAATAAAATTTAAAACTTTTATATTGCATAACAGCTTAAATTATTTTAGCATTACGTACAATTTTTCTTGTTTCCAAATGGCGCCAATTAATTACTTATGTTGTATTTCTTCTAAAAAAATGATAAAATATCAATAGTTTAATATTTTTATAAGTAAAAAGGAGTTACAATGTTTAAATTACATTCAGAATACAAGCCTACTGGTGACCAGCCACAGGCAATTGAATATTTATCTAAAGGCATAGAAGAAGGAAAAAAGTTTCAGACTTTGCTTGGTGTTACTGGCTCTGGTAAGACTTTTACTATGGCTAATATCATTCAAAAAGTACAAAAGCCAACTCTTGTTTTGGCTCATAATAAGACGTTAGCCGGACAACTTTACAGTGAGTTTAAAGAGTTTTTTCCTGAAAATAATGTTGAGTATTTTGTTTCTTATTACGACTATTACCAACCAGAAGCATATATTCCATCTTCAGATACCTATATTGAGAAGGACTCTTCTGTTAATGATGAGATTGATAAACTACGTCACTCTGCAACAGCTGCATTATTTGAAACACGAGATGTTATTATTGTTGCGTCTGTTTCATGTATTTATGGTTTGGGTGACCCCATTGACTATGAGCATATGACTGTTTCTTTAAGACCCGGCATGAAGATCGAAAGAGATGCTATGTTAAAAAAATTAATAAATATGCAATATTCCAGAAATGAACTAGATTTTAAACGTGGTACTTTTAGAGCAAAAGGAGACATTGTTGAAATATTCCCTTCTGATTATGGTGAAAGTGCTATTCGTGTTGAGTTCTGGGGAGATGAAGTTGAAAAGATTTCTGAAATTAATCCTTTAACAGGAAAAACTGTTGCAAGTAGAAACCATATTATGATATTTCCAAACTCTCATTATGTTACGACTTCTGATAAAATGGAGCATGCAATTACTACTATTGAAGAGGAAATGAAACAGCAAGTCGAATATTTCAAGTCACAAGGTAAATTAATTGAAGCTCAAAGAATAGAAGAACGTACTAATTTTGATATAGAAATGATGAAGGAAACTGGCTTTTGTCAAGGCATAGAAAACTATTCTAGACACATAAGTGGTCGTGAGCCAGGAAGCGCTCCATATACCCTATTTGATTATTTTCCAAAGGATTTTCTTTTGCTTATTGACGAATCTCATGCTACTATCCCCCAAGTTAGGGCTATGTATAATGGTGATAGAGCAAGAAAAGAATCTTTAGTAAAATATGGTTTTAGGTTACCTTCTGCATTTGATAATAGACCTCTGAAATTTGAGGAATTTGAACAAAGAATTAACCAAGTAGTATTTGTTAGTGCAACTCCTGCAGAATACGAAAAAGAACATTCTAAAGACAATGTTGTAGAGCAAATCATCCGTCCAACAGGTCTACTTGACCCTGAAATTGAAGTAAAACCAATTGAAAACCAAATTGATGATTTAATTACCCAAATTCATAAGAGAGTCGAGAAAAATGAGAGAGTATTGGTTACTACTCTAACCAAAAAGATGGCTGAAGATTTAACCAGCTATTTAGCTGAACTTGATATTAAGGTTAGATACATGCACTCTGATATTAAGGCTTTAGAAAGAATGGATATTATTAGGTCATTGCGTCTTGGTGAGTTTGATGTGTTAGTTGGAATTAACCTTTTAAGAGAAGGATTAGATATACCTGAGGTTTCTTTAGTAGCAATATTAGATGCAGATAAAGAAGGATTCCTTCGTTCTGAACGTTCTTTAATTCAAACTATTGGACGTGCTGCAAGAAATACCGATGGTAAAGTTATAATGTATGCCGATGAACTTACAGACTCTATGGATAAAGCCATATCTGAAACAAATAGAAGAAGAGCAATACAAATGAGATATAATAAAGAACATGGAATCATTCCTCAAACTATTAAAAAATCTGTTAGAGATACTATTCGAGCTAGCATTGTTGCAGAAGCATCTGAAAAATATGAAATTGACAAAGAGTCTAGTGTTGAAGATATTATTAACAAACTAACTGAGGAAATGCTTCAACACGCAGAAAAAATGGAGTTTGAAGAAGCAGCAAAATTAAGAGACCAAATAAAAGAATTAGAATCATCCTTGTAATTTTGCTTTTCTTTTATCTCTAATTTTTAGAATTCCATAAACTGCATAAAATGGTAAAAACATTTGTGCAATTTCCATAAATGCTGTAAAGTGCTTTCCTGTGAACTTATAAATTATTGTAATTGGAGTTCCAGGAAAGTCTTTTGATATAAACATCAAGTTACCGTCAAATATTTTGTTTACAATCTGAGCCAAAATACATATTATTCCTATAAGTGTAGCAAAATAAACTGCATCACTTGCCACAACATCTATATAATGAGTAATGTTTACAAGCAACCCCAAATAAACCATTATTCCATGATACAAAAAGCTATGTAAACTTACAATATGAAATACAGGGTACGCTGGCAAAGAAGTAGTTGGTAATAAAATAAATACTATTCCCCCTATTATGCCTCCTGTTGCTAGGAATACATCTCCCATTCTTTTTATCTTACCTTTAGCAAAGCTACTTAAAGTACCCGCATATAATAAAATACTACAGTAATATAATGGGACATAATTATTTACATTTCTAGGGTCCCCAGTGCACAATTTAAAAGCAATTATGAAAATTTCCATAAACCATAGCATAATAGTACAGTTTTTTATAATTTCTTTTACCTCTTCTTTGCTACTTTTATATGTATTTTTTATTGCAATTGCTATGCAAACAATAGTTACAGCAATAAGCCCAAAATGTTCCAAAGAAAAAATTCCACAAGGTTTATATTCTCCCGGTCTTGCAAATAACATTTAATCAAATCCCTTCTATATTTTTGCAATGTATTTTATAAAAAATAATTCAAATTTGTTATATATTACCAAACTTTTGTTCCTTTGTCAACCAAATTTTAATAATTTATCAAAATTTTTCCAAATGTCTAGACTTTTTTGTAATTTTTGTGTATTATTATATAGAAATAAATTTTGAACTAGAGAGGATGAATTAATAATGAAAAAATCTTTAAAAATATTAGTACTTAGCTTTATATGTCTTTTTGCTATTTCAAGCAGTTGTTGCTTAGCAGTTAACATAGATATGAACTTATCTGACAATGTTATTGACGCATCAAGCAATACAACAAGTTCAGTAACCTCTAATAGTACATCTAGTTATAGCAATTCAACAAATTCATCATTAAATTCTAATACTTTAGATGATGGCTATGATCAATTCGGTGATGAAGAGTATTCTTCAAATACAACTTCAAAC